>CAYNCH010000179.1:0-4494 GCA_964395815.1 uncultured Methyloversatilis sp. | reverse complement strand
CGTTGGCTTTGCCCACATCCTCGAAGGCTGCCGGCACCATGGCGTCGAGCACCTCGTCTATGCCAGCAGCTCCAGCGTCTATGGCGCCAACACGACGATGCCCTTCTCGGTGCATCACAACGTCGATCATCCGTTGAGCCTCTATGCTGCCAGCAAGAAGGCCAACGAACTGATGGCGCATACCTACAGCCATCTCTATGGCCTGCCCACCACCGGCCTGCGCTTCTTTACCGTCTATGGCCCGTGGGGCCGACCGGACATGGCCCTGTTCAAATTCACCAAGGCGATCCTCGCCGGCGAGAAGATCCCGGTCTTCAACTACGGCAAGCACCGCCGCGACTTCACCTACATCGACGACATCGTCGAAGGCGTGATCCGCGTGCTTGACAAGCCGGCGCAGCCAAATCCCGACTGGAGCGGCGCGAGTCCCGATCCCGGCAGTAGCGCGGCGCCCTGGCGCGTCTACAACATCGGCAACAACAGTCCGGTGGAACTGATGGACTACATCGCCGCACTGGAAAAAGCGCTCGGCAGGAAGGCCGACATGGAAATGCTGCCGCTGCAGCCGGGCGACGTGCCGGATACCTACGCCGACGTGACCGATCTCGTCGAACAGTTCGGCTACAAGCCCGCCACGCCGGTGGAGCAGGGCGTCGCCAATTTCGTCGCCTGGTATCGCGATTACTTCAAGGTCTGAGCGTGACAGTCGGCGCTGGCGGGACGGCTATGGCGCCTGCCAGTGGCCGGACTTCCCGCCGGCCTTTTCAAGTAGCAGCACTTCCTCGATGACCATGCCGCGGTCGACGGCCTTGCACATGTCGTAGATGGTCAGCAGGCCAGTCATGCAGGCGGTCAAGGCTTCCATCTCGACGCCGGTGCGGCCGCAGGTTTCCGCCGTGACGGTACAGCCGATCGTCGAGCTTGCACTGTCGAGGTCGAATTCGACGGCGACGCGCGTCAGCCCGATGGGATGGCACAGCGGGATCAACTCGCCGGTGCGCTTGGACGCCTGGATGGCGGCGATGCGTGCAATACCGAGCACGTCGCCCTTTTGCGCCGCGCCCGACTCGATCAGCGCGAAGGTGGCGGGCTGCATGCGGATGCGGCCAGCGGCGCGGGCGAGCCGAGCCGTTTCGGACTTGGCGCCGACATCGACCATATGGGCCTGGCCGGCGGCATCGAAGTGGGTGAGAGATTGATCGTGCTGTGACATTTGGTTGCAGTTCGCCCGACGGCGCCGGAAAACGGAGCCGGTATCATAGCCTCATGAAAGCATGGCTGTGGTTGATTGCGTTACTGCTCGGGCTATTCTTGTGGCCGGGGGCGCTGGTGCGCGCGGATGGATTGCCCGACCTCGGCGAGATGGAGCGGGGCGGCTTTTCAGTGCATGCGGAGCGCAAGCTGGGCGAGCGCTACATGCTGGAAATCCGCCGCGATCCCGCCTATATCGACGATCCCGAAATCGCCGGCTACATCGGCCGGCTGGGGCAGCGCCTTGCCGCGCATGCCGAGGGGAGTCGCCATCCTTACGAGTTTTTCGTGGTCCGCGATGCGATGCTCAACGCCTTCGCTCTGCCCGGCGGCTTCATCGGCGTGCATAGCGGACTGGTGCTGGCGGCGCGTTCCGAATCGGAACTGGCGGGCGTGCTCGCCCACGAGATTTCGCATGTCACACAAAGCCATCTTGCCCGCATGTTCGGCAATCAGGGTCAGTCGCAAATGACGGCGCTGCTGTCGCTGGCGGTGGCGATTCTCGCTGCCCGCAGTAACCCCGATGTGGCCGTGGGTGCGGCGATGGCCGGCCAGGCGGCCGGCATCCAGCAGCAGCTCAACTACTCGCGCGATTTCGAGCGCGAGGCCGACCGGTTTGGTCTCGACCTGATGGAGCGCGGCGGTTTTGATCCGCGCGGCATGGCGAGCTTCTTCGAACGCATGCTGCAGTTCGGACGGCTGTACGAAAACAATGCCCCCGGCTACCTGCGCACCCACCCGCTCACGGTCGAACGCATTACCGACATGGAAAACCGCATCGCCCAGCGGCCTTACCGGCAGGTGCCCGACAGTATCGACTTTGGTTTGGTGCGCGCCAAGCTGAAGGCCTGGGACGGAACACCCGGCGATGCGGTCGCTGATTTTGCCGCCCAGTTGAAGTCAGGCAAGTTCGCCCGCGAGACCGATGTGCGCTTCGGTCATGCCCATGCACTGTTGCGTGCCAACCGTCCCGGCGAAGCGGAGCAGGAGGTGGTCATCCTGCGTCGCCTCAAGCTGGAGTCGCCGTTGCTGGAATCGCTCGCCGCGCAGCTCCGGCTCAAGCAAAAAGATGGTGCGGGCGCCCAGCGGATCTTGCAGGAAGCGCTGCGCCGCCATCCTGACAATCGCGCGCTGATTTATGCGCTGGTCGAGGCAAAACTGGGAACCGGCGGGACGGGGCCGAAAGTCGGCGCCGGCGGGACGGCAGCAGCGCGCGAGGCGTTGAGCTTGCTGGAGCGGGAACTTCAGCTGACACCCGGCGATGCCCGCCTGCATGCCTTGCAGGCGAGGACCTACGCTGTACTCGGCAAGCGCATGCTGCAGCATCGCGCCCAGGCCGAGGCCTATCTCGCGGAAGGCCAACTCGATGGCGCGATCCAGCAGCTGGAGATTGCGCGCAAGGCAGGGGACGGAGACTTCTACGAGGCCTCGCAGGTCGATGCGCGTCTCAGGGAGCTGAAACAGCGCAAGGTCGAAGAAATGCGCCGTCGCTAGGACGGCGCTGGGGTGACGCTGCGACGCGGGGCCGGCAGCGGCAGTGGTGATGCCGCACCCGTTTTGCCGATTACTTGCCGAGCCCCTGATAGTAATTCGACAGGATCTTGGCGACTTCCGGACGCGAGAACTCGGGTGGCGGAGCCTCACCACGGCCGAGCATCTCGCGCACCTTGGTGCCGGACAGGGTGATGAAGTCTTCCGGGGTGTGGCCGGGGGCTTCGCGCATCATCACGACCTTGCCGAGTTTCTTCGACCAGGCGGTGTTGTCGGCCATGAACATCTCGATCAGCAGTGCACCCTTGGGCACATCGTCGAAAATGGTCTGGGCGTCGAAGGGGCCGTAGTAGTCGCCCACGCCGGCGTGATCGCGGCCGATGATGAAGTGGGTGGCGCCCATGTTCTGGCGGAACACGGCATGCAGCACGGCCTCGCGCGGGCCGGCGTAGAGCATGTCGAAGCCGTAGCCGGTGACCATCGCGCTGTTGGGCTTGAAGTACAGCTCAACCATCTTGCGGATGCAGGCATCGCGCACCGGGGCGGGAATGTCGCCTTCCTTCAGCTTGCCGAGCAGCATGTGGATGACCAGGCCATCGGCACCGAGACGCTCCATCGCCATGTGGCAGAGCTCTTCGTGGGCGCGGTGCATGGGATTGCGGGTCTGGAACGCGACGACCTTCTTCCAGCCGCGCTCGGCGATCTCGTTGCGGATCTCGACCGCGGTGCGGAAGGTGTCGGGGAATTCGGTCTGGAAATAGCTGAAGCTCAGCACCTGGATCGGGCCGGAGATGGCGAAACGCCCGGCGCCGTTGAAAGCGGCCACGCCGGGATGCTTCGGATCGGTGGTGCGATAGACCTTCTCGGTCATCAACTGCATCTGGGCATCGCTGACTTCCTCGATCGCCTCCACGTTCATCACGGCGAGGACAGGGTTGCCCTCGACATTGGGGTCGCGCAAGGCGATGCGCTTGTGGCCCTTGATGGCGCTGACATCCTTGGTCAGGTTGAGGACCGGCACCGGCCAGAACAGGCCGCCGGTAGTCTTCATGTGTTCGGCGACACTCAATGCGTCGGCCAGGTTCATGTAGCCGGTGAGCGGGTTGAAGTAGCCGGAGCCCATCATCACCGCGTTGGCGGCTGCGGCCGAAGAGAGCATCAGCGAGGGCAGCGACTCCGCCTCGTGTGTCAGCGCGCGATGCTGATCCGGGTCATAAACGAATAGCGGATTGAGTTGATCGGAACCATGAGGCTTAATCACTGTTGATCCTCCCTAAGGGTCAGTTGTTTTGAATTCGGACCGCGGAAAATACAATAAGCCCACCGGCGTTTCGATCAATTATTCTTTTTCAGCCGTGCCTGCGACTAATTGATCATGCAAATGACATTGTGCGCTGCGACGTTATTTGATCCAGATCAAATGCTCACGGAAACAATCGGTGCGACTTATTCAGCAATCAAAAATCGGGATTATCCTGCCGCGCTCATGGTGATAGCCTTCGCCCGTCTCATGAGGGATTTGAACCTTCGTGCTTCACCGGAAGCGGATTTCGCGATACGCCACCGGCCAAGGTTGAGTGCGGGGTCTAAATGATGGACCGCTGATTCGAGGCAAGAACAGCGGATTGTTAGCTAACAAGGAGAAAGTAATGCCAACCTTTGTTCGTACCGAGAAGTGCGACGGCTGCAAGGGTCAAGACAAGACCGCCTGCATGTACATCTGCCCGCACAACCTGATGAAGCTCGACAAGG
>CAYNCH010000178.1:0-4503 GCA_964395815.1 uncultured Methyloversatilis sp. | reverse complement strand
CATGGGCACCATGGAGATCGAGTCGGCGCTGGTCGCCAACCCGCTGGTGGCGGAAGCCGCTGTCGTAGGACGTCCTGACGACCTGACCGGCGAGGCCATCTGCGCCTTCGTCGTGCTCAAGCAGGCCCGTCCGTCGGGGGAGGAAGCGAAGAAGATCGCCAACGAACTGCGCAACTGGGTCGGCAAGGAAATCGGCCCGATCGCCAAGCCGAAGGACATCCGCTTCGGTGACAACCTGCCGAAGACGCGTTCCGGCAAAATCATGCGTCGTTTGCTGCGTTCGCTTGCCAAGGGCGAGGAGGTCACGCAGGATACGTCCACGCTAGAGAACCCCGCGATTCTGGATCAGCTCAAACAGGGTATCTGATCCGGATAAAACCGGAGGAGGAGTCAAGAAGAAGGAAGGCACCCGCCACAAGCGGGTGCCTTTTGTTTTGTTCTTCGTTTTTATCTGCAGCGCCGTCCTGTCAGCACCGACTATCTTCCGTCAGCCTTCAGGCGGCCATTGCTTCAGGAAGGGGATGACTTCTGCGGCCGGGAGCGGGCGGCTGTAGAGATAGCCTTGCAGCATGTCGCAGCCCAGCTGGTGCAGCCGGTCCCGCTGGCCTTCGGTTTCAACTCCCTCGGCCACCAGTTCGAGGCCGAGGTTGTGCCCGAGGGCGATGGTCGCCGAACAGATGGCATGATCGTCGCGGCTGGTTTCGATTTCCTGCACGAAGCTGCGATCGAGCTTCAGGCGATGAACCGGCAAATGCTTGAGGTAGGAAAGCGAGGAGTATCCGGTACCGAAGTCGTCAATCGAGAGGACGATACCCATGTCCGACAGTTGTTCGAGGATGGCTATGGTGGCCGCCGGATTCTGCATGGCGGTCGATTCGGTAATTTCCAGTTCAAGATCGGTCGGCTTGAGATCGTAGCAGGCCAGGGCGCCATGGACGACGAAGGGCAGGTCGCTGTGGCGCAGTTGCTGGGCCGACAGATTGACTGCCACCCGGATGTCGGCGAGGCCGGCATCCCGGAACATGCGCAGATGACGGCATGACTCCCAGAACACCCAGTCCCCGAGGGGCTGGATGAGTCCGGTATCTTCGGCTACCGGAATGAACTTGTTCGGCGGAATGACACCCCACTCGGGATGGAACCAGCGGGCCAGTGCCTCCAGTCCGATGATGCGATTACTGGCCACGTGCAGCTGGGGCTGGAAATAAAGGCGGAATTCGTGCTGCACACCGAGGCGGGCGCCCTCGATGGCTTGGCGCAATCCGTTTTCCAGCCGCATGCGTTCGCTGGCGGCGACGTTCATGCCCTCGGCGAAGAACTGGAAGTTGTCCCTTCCCTGCGCTTTGGCGTGGTACATCGCCTGGTCGGCATTCTTCAACAGGGTGGTGGCATCCGGACCGTCACCGGGAAACAGCGTGATGCCGATGCTTGGCGTCGCGTAGAGCGTGTGCCCGGAAACGTGATAGCAGTCGGCCAGATTGCGCTTGAGCTTGCTGGCGACACCGGTGACGGAAAGTGCGTTCTCGATGTCAGGCAGCACGACGACGAATTCGTCTCCGCCCAACCGGGCGACGATGTCGCTGGCGCGCATCGAATCGCGCAGCCGGTCGGCAACGGCCTTGAGCAGGTGATCGCCCACCGCATGTCCGAGAGAATCATTGACGCTCTTGAAACGGTCCAGGTCGATCAGCATGACGGCTACCTGGACGCCATCCCGTTGTGCATTGTTGAGTGCCTGCGGCAGCAGGGAGTCGATGGCCGCCCGGTTGTAGAGCTGGGTCAGTGCATCGAAATGGGCCATGTGAGCTAGCTTGGCCGCAGTTTCCGCGCTTTCTGAAATGTCGGTGAAGTGTGCAACATAATTCTGGATCGCTCCGGCTTCATCGCGCACGATGGAGACGGTCATCCATTTCGGATAAAGCTTGCCATCCTTGGCCCGATCCCACATTTCACCATGCCAGACATCGTCGCGCATCAGGGATGCCCAGAATTCCCGGTATTCCTCGGCACTGTGCTTTCCCGATGCCAGAAAGCGCGGGTCGAGACCGCGTACTTCATCGAGGGTGTATCCCGTCAGGCGTGTGAATTCGGCGTTGATCTCGACGATGCGATTGTCGTGATCAGTGATGAGGATGGCTTCGCCGCTTCTTGCCAGAACACATTCAAGGGTACGCAGACGTGCGGTGAGAGCGGGGCTGGCGGGCAAGGAAGGCAGCATCTATACGAATACGGATTCGGATAGCGAAAACTTGAGTTTCCGGGATGGCGAAGCAGCGGTGATTTTATCCTCATTCTTTCGCTTGAGCCGAGGCCTTCGGGGGCGCAGGATACGAACCGGTTTATCGATTCATTCGCATAGAGGTGCTTCATGATCATCCAGTCGGTTGAACTGGTGGCGCTCCCGGATGCGCCCGCCTACCAGGAAAAAATCTATCGGGCCCACTTGGACACGGGCGAGGATGTCGACTTGTTCCAGCAGCACTGGGATGTGCCGTTGCCGCCAGAGTCTCTGGTCGGACTCACCCCGGAAGAGGCACGCCGCCGCCGGGCGGAAAAAATGCTGGCGGTGGCTGTTGGCGTCCATTGAACGTTCGCTCAAGCCCGGAATTTCAATGCCGATAAACAGGCAATCGAGGTTTTCAGGGGAATTGTCGTGGTCGTGACGAACAATCAACGTCATACCGCCATCGTGATCCGCAACGATGGTCGCAAGGTGACTTTGGTCCCGATGAAAAGCGGCAAGTTGTCGGCATGCTCCATGAGCTTTGCCGATTTTCGTGCCGAATGGCGCGAAACAGGCTATTCACTTGCCGCTGCACTCACAACCTTCCTGTCGCATGTGATGAAACGCGGCGCATCGCTCGAAGCGACGCGTGGGCTTGAACGACTCGCTGCCCGAGATCGCTTCGTCGTTGCCAGCCTGTTCTGATCTGTCTCGCTGATTCCCGCGAGACTTCAAATACCCCCCCAAGTCGTCACAGGCACGATGGTGCCATTTCATGCGCTGGACATTTCGGCGGTCATTCCGCCGTGCTAACCTGCGCCAAATTTCCCCGGGTGTTCCAATGCGTGACAAAGCGTTCTCGTGGCTCCTGTTGTTTCTGTTCGGCCTTTGCATGGAGCCTGCACTAGCAGGAGAGGATGACGCATTCTCCCTGCGTGGCTTCGGTACTCTCGGGCTGGCACGTTCCTCCTCGGATCATGCGGAATACGTTCGCGATCTCTCGCAGCCTCTCGGTATCAAGGGTGGTCAATGGTCGGCTCGTATCGATAGTGTGCTGGGTCTGCAGGCGAACTGGCAGGTGACCAATGACATTCGCGACATGAATGCAGACAACAGTGACAGGACGCTGGTGAGTGCCATCATCAGCATGGCGGCCAGTCACGGATTGAACGTGGTTGCAGAGGGCGTCGAGGACGCGCTACAACTCGCATTGCTCGAAGAAATGGGCTGTGGCTTCGGGCAGGGTTACTATTTCTCCCGGCCGGTGGCGGCGTCCGATTTCATGGAAACTACCAGACGAATCGATGCGGAACTGTTGTAAGCAAGCAGACAGTGGTGCCGCTTCCAGCTATCTACAGCCGTGGCCTTGCGTAGCCTGGTGATCAGTTAGCCTGTTCTGCTTCTGCAACAGGCTTCATCCCGCGTTGCGCACCGAATGCCTCGGCAGCTTTGCGAGCACTCCCGAGTTTGCCGCAGGCTTCAAGTACCTCATAGCGGGTAATGCGGGCATCGGTCATGTTGATGCCGAACATCTCGATCAATGACTTATCGAACTCATTGACGATCTTGAGACTTTCGAATTTTCCGACATTGCTCATGTTCATGACATTGGCCTCTATGTATGCGGTGCAACAAATCCCTACTGATAATAACGGATCCAGATCTGAATAAATTAGGGAACATGCTGAAAATAATGTACTTAATCTGTCTAATATATTAGCAGATCCGCATATTGCAAGGCAACATAAGTGATGCCCTGGTTGAAATGAACGCGTACCTGAAAATCAGGGCAAAAGGAATTCAATTCCTCAGTCGAACAAACAGCTCCTGAATGGCCGTTACACGCTCTTTGAAACCTGCCGTAATTTTCTGCCATATGATTTTTTCTGGCCCGGCGAGCTTGAAGCTGCGATCATTCTGGATCAGCTTGATGATGACCACCGGATCGATCGGCGGGTTCGGGATGAACTGCAATTGAATTGAGTTTGCCCCGGCGTCAAGTTTGGCGATGCCGAGTGGCTTGCCAAGAAGTCGCAGGCGGTGGGTTTCGACGAGGGCTTGTGCCTGTGCCGGCAGTTCGCCGTAGCGGTCGATGAGTTCTTCCTGCATCGCGCGCAGTTCGTCTTCCGCGTCGCAGTTGGCGAGGCGCTTGTAGAGCGTCAGGCGCTCGTGCACGTCGGGGCAGTAGGCGTCGGGCAGCAGGGCGGGGTGGCGCAGGTTGATTTCGGCGGTGATGGCGAGCGGCTGGGTGAGGTCGGGGATTTTTTCGCCCGCCTTGA
>CAYNCH010000177.1:0-4514 GCA_964395815.1 uncultured Methyloversatilis sp. | reverse complement strand
CCGGTGGCGAAACGAAAACCGGGTATGGAACCGGGTACGAAATGAGTAGCCCAAGTCGGACATCTCGTAGCGGTGCGGCATTCAGGCCGCACTTCGCATTTAACGTGTAGTCGGCGCTGGCGGGTTCGTCCTTACTGACTTGCAGGTGGAAGCTGGCCGCTTGCTGAACTCAAAAACTCCAGAAAGCTCAGACCGGTCAGTTCTCGCGTGGTCCGCGACAGGTAATGGATCACGAAGGCCATCATCACCATCGATGGCAAGGCAATAAATGGGTAGCTGAGCAAGGTGAGGCGTCCAAGTTCCTCGTTAAACGCGGGTGTGCCGGCAGGACTGACGACAATAGACGTTGCCAGCAGATAGTTCATCGCCGCAGAGAAGAAAAACGTGCCACTCAGCATCCATGTGGCCAGCAGTAGACGCTCCTCGAACACCCGGGTTGCGCCATGTGCTGCCAATCTTTCCTGCAAGCGGGCAACGTCGATAATGGCCGGGTTTAGCAAGATGGTCTTCACCAGCGGATAGCGTGTGTAAGTCGAAGCCAACACCGCCAGGCCAATGAGGCCAGGGATGGCTGCTTCCTTGACCGCTAGCCATTGCGTATCAAGTTCCAGCAGCCCGATGCTCCCAGTGAGAGCGGTGCTGACAACTCCAAGCGCTGCAAACAGATTGATCTTCCGCCGATTCCAGAAATCGCGCATGCCCCATGTCAGCGGGAAACTGAGTGCCAGCACCAACGCATTGCCAGCACCCAAATTCTCCGGACCGGATAGTTTCATCAGGATCAACGCTGGAATGATCAGGGTGATGGTCAGTTCAACGAGCGGGTTTGGTTTTGCGGCGCTGGCCATGTTTGTTTGCGGGCTAGTCGTTGCCTAGAGTTCCTTGAACGCTGTCTGGTGCGGCACTGGGAGCTAATCGGGATATCCGTCCGGATTTACTGGATTTACTGGATTTGCTGAATGCCGGCCAGCCGCCAGCCGCCGCTACCGTGGCGCGGTTTGACCAGATGCCAGATCTCATCGACGCTTTCGGCGGGACCATGGTCCTCGCGAACCTGTCCGGTGAAGCGGACACTGACGACATAGCGATTGTCTTCTTCAACCACATCAATGACGTCG
The DNA here is from genome assembly GCA_964395815.1 of uncultured Methyloversatilis sp. GTDB lineage: Bacteria > Pseudomonadota > Gammaproteobacteria > Burkholderiales > Rhodocyclaceae > Sulfuricystis. The sequence continues at coordinate 3,396 of CAYNCH010000177.1, read as the reverse complement.
GCTTCGATGGCAACCACGTCCGTTACCTGGGCCTGTCCACCACGCTCGGCGATAGTCAGCCTGATCTCGGCAAACATCTCGGGGGTGGTGAACTCGCGGATGTCATCCAGATTGCCGGCATCGTTGGCGGCCTGCAACCGGATGTAATGCACCTTGGCATTGCGCACGAAGCCAGCCACATCGAAATCTGCCGGAATATGGGCGGCTGCCGGGCCATCATCTGTGATGTGGGCACTGTCTGAAGCAGCAGGTATCGGCCTATCGTAACCACGCGATTCGGGTTGGCCAGGTGCATCGCGATTGGCGGCGTACTGGAATGCGTTTTGTGCCCCGCCCGCACCTGCAACGGCCATGGCGGGCTGATGTCCTGCGGCGCGCTTGCGCAGGAAGAATCCGACGGCAGCGATAACGATAAACGCCAGCAGGGCCATCATCATGAAGGAAGCCAGTTCTTCACCGAAGCCGAAGTGCGATGCCAATGCTGCAAGACCAAGACCGGCAGCCAGACCCGCGACCGGCCCCATCCACGAACGGCCAGTTTGTGCTGCGGCGGCAGGTGCTGCGGCAGCAGCGGTCGCGGAAGTGGTCTGCTTCGGCAGCGGGGCGGCATCCGGCGCCTTGGCGGGCGGGGTCATCTGGCGTTGCATACCGGAAGATTTGCCTGAACCAAAGCGCTTGGCCGCTTCCGCGTCACCGGCACCAATGCTCAGGCCGAGTGTGACAACAATTGCGAGTAGTGAAAGAGATTTCATCGAGGTCTCCTGTGGGTATTGGGTTAGACACGATGAAAGATAGGGGTTGTCGACTGAAAAGAAAAACAGAATAAATAGTATATAAATATCGAGAAATACTTACATATGTCTACCCGGGTAACGGATTTCCGGCAATGCCGGGATTGATGGTTGGGGTCACAGGTGCAGGTTGCTGGCCCGTTTTGTCGATAAAGTCGCAGCCGCTGCCGAATATTGCGCTGCTGACAATCAATTCGGCCGTGCAGCAGCGTTATGGTTTGCCGCTTGATGGTTTCAATTTCCTCGCGCCCTTGCCACCGAATACATCGTGCTGGGCGAACTGGCAAATGGCGGAAATGGTCGGGTGCGTCAGTTTTCGTTCGTTCGTAATGGCATAGATTTGCTCGCGGACAGTTTCGATGCGACCGGAGACCTGAACCTGGTACTGCCGGATGATGTAATCCTCGATGGCGGTCGGTGCAGCGAAGAAGCCCGCACCGGCCTGCCCAAATGCCATCAGCAGGGCACTGTCATCAAATTCGCCGACGATGCGCGGGCGCAAACGCTCGGACTCGAACCAGCGCAGTAACCGCGAATGCAAGGCGACGTCGGCACCCGGCATCAAGAATGGCTTGTTTCCCAATGAAGCAGGAAATTCGCCATCGGCCTGCTTGAGCAGTGACCTGGCCGCAAAGATGCTGACGCCGCTTTCACCCAGAAAGTGAGCGTAGCCCCGCACATTCAGGTTGTCCGGCATGGGACGATCAGCGATCACCATGTCGAGACGGTGCACCGCCATATCCCCCAGCAAGGCTGTGAGTCGGCCTTCCCGGCAGATGAGCTTGATAGGGTTGGTGCCGCCAAGTGATGGCTCGACCAACCGATAGGCCACCATCTTTGGCACCGAGTCGGCAATCCCGACACGAAATGGCGTGCTCTGTGGCAAGGCGTCTTCACTCAAGGATTCGAGCAGTTCATTGCCCAGCGTAAAAATCTGCTCGGCATAGCTCAGCATGCGCTGCCCTGTCTCGGTCAGTTCAAGTCCGCGACCCGCGCGACGAAATACCTTGACGCCAAGGGCGTCCTCAAATTCGCTCAGCTGACCGCTGATCGACTGGGGCGTAAGGTGCAGTTGTTCGCTGGCCCGGGCAATGCTGCCCGATTTGGCAACCATCCAGAAATACCGCAAATGCTTGTAGTTCAATCCGGCCATGATCCGCTCGTGGTAAGTGGTTCCCCGCATGCAAAGAGGGCGAAGATTCATTGATACTTCACTAAAGACGATGTCTGATGTCGTTACATTCGATTTGTAAGATGTATATGTTACCCCTACCATTCCGTATGCCATCAACCAGAACGGGGGTATCTCTCGTGCAAGTCGACCTCGGCATGCTCCTTGGTACCTGGGCGGGATGAGCTTTGTGGAGTCATCGTTCTCCCCGGTACCGCCGGACGTAGTGCTGGCACCGATGTGCCTGGCACAACCGCAACCAGCATGGCGTCAGGGCAGCGGCCGCACTTCTTGCAATTGGTTTCCTCGCCTATCGTTAAACAGATGAATAACGCAACCATCGATACGTGTTCGCACCAGGGATTTCGCCAGCGAGCACGCTCCTGGATGGAAAATCGTCGCGTCCAGAATCTCATCATCGCCCTGATCCTGGTGAATGCTGTCTTGCTGGGGCTGGAAACATCGACCTCCGTGATGGCCGCCGCCGGTCAGTTCATCATCGGTCTCGACCGGGCCATTCTGGCCGCGTTCGTCGCAGAAATCGCGCTACGCCTCTTTGTGCAGCGGACCGCGTTCTGGCGTGACCCGTGGAGCGTGTTCGATTTCCTTGTCATCGCGATTGCGCTGGTGCCGGCAAGTGGGTCATTTGCGGTCCTGCGTGCCCTGCGCGTTTTGCGGGTACTGCGACTGCTGACCATGGTCCCCTCGATGCGCCGGGTTGTTGGCGCATTGCTGGCCGCCATCCCCGGCCTCGGGTCGATCGGGCTGGTGTTGCTCATCGTTTATTATGTCTTTGCCGTCATCGCAACCAATCTCTTTGCGGCCAGTCATCCGGAATGGTTCGGCAGCATTGGCCGTTCCCTCTACACGCTGTTTCAGATCATGACACTGGAAAGCTGGTCGATGGGAATCGCACGACCGGTCATGGAACATTTTCCCCATGCGTGGATATTTTTTGTCCTGTTCATCCTGGTGGCGACCTTCACCATGCTCAACCTGTTCATCGCCATCATCGTGAATGCCATGCAAAGCTATAGCGATGAAGAGCGTTCAGTGGCGACACAGGCTTCTGAACTGGCACGGGTTCATGTCGAAGCCGAGATGCATGCCGAATTTCGTGCGATGCGGGAGGAGATGCGCAAGCTGCGCGAGGAACTTGGCCACTTGCGCAATGAAGGTGGCGGGAAAGAAAAGGCCATCAGCACCTGACGGACACCCTTTTGCGGACACCTTCCAGCGCACACATGCGTACTCATGCACCAGGAACCCCCCACCGATTTACAGCCGTTTATGGATTCAATCTCTGAAACCTTCCGGTAACGTTGCCACAAGATTCCGGTAACGCCGGACTCCTACAGTGCCCTTGCACAACAACAGCACTGAAAAGGAGAGCCGGCCATGGAAAACCGGAATGAGCATCGCCCCCTTAGCGAC
>CAYNCH010000176.1:0-4537 GCA_964395815.1 uncultured Methyloversatilis sp. | reverse complement strand
AGGGACCAGGACTGGCAGGCGATATCGACATTTACGCCGGACACTCGCTGGTACTTGCCGGGGGTGCCGAAATCGCCACGCGGGCGGAGCAGGCCGACGGGGGCAACATCGACATACAGGTGGGACACCTGCTCAAGCTGTCCGACAGCCGCATCGTCACCTCCGTGGGCAGTGGCCGGGGTAACGGCGGCAACATCGACATCGACCCCGAATTCGTGGTGCTCGACAACAGCCTGATCCAGGCCAATGCCTACGGCGGCGATGGCGGCAACATCCGCATCGTCACCGACCATCTGGTCGCTTCGACCGACAGCCGCATCGAGGCTTCTTCGGCACTGGGCATCGATGGCAGCATCGAAATCAGTTCGCCCAACGTCGATGTCGGCTCGGGACTGGCCGTGCTGCCGAGCAACTATCTCGACGCCGCGGCGCTGTTGCGCGATGCCTGCGCCGGTCGTGCAGCGGGCAATGCCAGCAGCTTCGTCGGCGTCGGCCATGGCGGCTTGCCGCAAGGCCCGACCGGATTGCTGACCAGCCGTTACGATCTGCTGTCGCCAACCGCGCCGGCAGCGCTGGTCGAAGCCGAGCACCTGCAGGCGCAAGGCAAACGGCAGGCGGCACTGCGGCAATTGCAGGCGCTGGCGACGACATCCATCGGCGACGATGCAGTCGCGATGGCAACGATTACCGCGGCCCTGGGCAAAGCCTATCTGCTCACCGCCGACCGGCCGGCGGCGCACCGACAGCTCTCGTCCGCGCTGAGCGCGGCGCGCGGCACGCAGGCGACGGCGCTGGAATCGGCCATCCTCAACGATCTGGGACAACTGGAACAGATCGAGGATCGGACAACGGGGGCGCAGGAAGCCTTCGCGGCGGCGCGTGTTGCCGCCCTGCGCAGCGGCGATCCAGTGCTATTCGCCCGCGCCGCGATCAATGCTGCCCGGACGATGGCATCCGCCAACCCGGCGCAAGATGTTGAAGCTGTGCTGCGCGAAGCGCAGGATCGCCTGACGACCGCGACCGACGATATCGAGAAAGCCTACCAATTGATCGCCATCGGCAACCTGCTGGCGCGCCGTCCCGCCAGTGCCGACTTTTCGGCACACGCGTGGCATGCCTACGCGGCAGCGACCCGGATCGCCGCCGCACTTGAAAACCCGCGCGCCGCATCCTTCGCGCTGGGCCATCTTGGCGAACTGTATGCCGCACGCGACCGTTCCGCCGATGCGCGGCAGCTCCTGGAACGCGCCCTGTTTCTGGCCCAACTGGCCACCGCGCCCGACGCGGCGTATCGCTGGCAGTGGCAATTGGGACGCCTGCATGCCGCCGCCGGACGCGACGATGCCGCCATGGCCGCCTACGCGCGCGCGGTGGCCGGGATGCGGGGCATCCGTTCCGACCTGATGGCGGATCTGAAAACCATCCGCGCCTCCTACCGCGATGCCGTGGGGCCGCTGTTTCTGGAATACGCCGACCTGCTGCTGCGTCGCGCCGCCGCTACCCCGGAAGCGCAACGCAGTACCTGGCTGGTCCAGGCGCGGGAGACCCTGGAGCAGTTGAAGACGGTTGAACTGGAGGACTATTTCCAGGATGAATGCATCGCCAGTCTGCGGGCAAACAAGAAAAACCCGGACGACCTGCCGGCGGGAACAGCCGCGCTTTACCCGATCCTGCTGCCGGACCGGGTCGAGATGCTGGTAAGCCTGCCCAGGGGCCTTCGCCAGGTGCGTCTGGACGTCGATGGCGCGACCCTGGGCAAGGAAATCCTGACCTTCCGCCGCCTGCTCGAAAAACGCACCACCCATCAATACCTGCCGCATGCGCAGCGCTTGCATGCGTGGCTGATCGCGCCGATCCAGCCGCTCCTGGAGAATGCCGGCATCGATACGCTGGCCATCATTCCCGACGGCCCCCTGCGCGGCATCCCCTTCGCCGCCTTGCACGATGGCAAGGGTTTTCTGATCGAACGTTACGCCCTGGCCGTGGTACCCGCACTCGCTCTCGTCGAGGAGGACGCGGCCAATGACGCGAAGCGCCCGACGCTGATGGGCGGCATTACCGAGGCCGTGCAGGACTTCCCTGCCCTGCCCCATGTCGAGGCAGAAATGCAGTCCATCCAGTCGATCTACGGTGGCAGCAAGTCGATGCGTAACGGCGAGTTCGTCAGGCCGCGTTTCGAACAGGAATTGCGCAAGGCCGCATACTCCGTCGTGCATATCGCTTCGCATGGCGAGATCGACAACGATCCGCGCAAGAGCTTCCTGCTTGCCTACGACGGACGGATCACCATGGATCATCTCGAAGGCTATCTGAAATTCAACCGCCGCAAGGAGGAGGCCATCGACCTGCTGACCCTGAGCGCCTGCCGCACCGCGGCCGGCGACGACCGCGCCGCGCTCGGACTGGCCGGCATGGCGGTCAAGTCGGGCACGCGCAGCGCGCTGGCAACGCTGTGGTACGTCAGCGACCAGGCTTCCAGCATATTGATGACCGAGTTCTATCGCACCCTGGCCGCGGGTACCGGCAAGGCGGCCGCACTGCAGGCAGCACAACGGCAGCAGCTCGCCGATGCACGTTACCGCCATCCCGGTTACTGGTCCCCCTTCCTCCTGATCGGCAACTGGCAGTGAGCACGATGCGCGCCAACTTTCCCGCCATGCTGCGCGAATCGCCGCCGCTCATCGGTGCGCTGCTGGGAATGCTGGCCTGCGTGCTGGTTCTGGCCATGCGCGGTGCCGGCTGGCTGGAGCCGCTCGAACTGTCGATCTACGACCGCCATCTGCGTACCGCAGCCGCCGAACATCCGCCCGACGAACGCATCGTGCTGGTCGGTGCCGACGATGCCGACCTCGATCGCTGGGGCTGGCCGCTGCCCGACGGCTTGCTGGCGCAAGCTCTCGAAAACCTCGTCGCCGCTGGAGCAACAGCCATCGGCGTCGACCTCTACCGCGATGCCCCGCGCGGCGAAGGTGCGGCGGCATTGCAACAAACGCTGCAGGCGCATCCGCAGATCGTCGCCGTAACCAAGATAGGCAGCGCGGGCAGCACGGGCATTCCGCCCCCCGCTTATTTACCGCCCGAACGTATCGGCTTTGCCGATGTGGTGCTCGACCGTTCCGACATCGTGCGCCGCGGACTGCTGTTTCTCGATGATGGCGAGACGGTGTTCACCAGCTTCGCACTGCGTCTGGCCCTGCTTTACCTCCAGCCGCGTGGCATCGGTATCGCTCCCGACCCGGCCGATCCGGCCCGCCTCATGCTCGGCGGAAAAACCCTGCCGCCATTCGAAGCCGACGACGGCGGTTATGTCGACGCCGACGCGGGCGGCTACCAGTTCCTGCTCGACTATGCGGGCGGACCGGCCCCGTTCCGGCAGCTGACACTGAGCGAGGTGCTCGAAAACCGCATCCCTCCCGATGCCGTGGCGAATCGCATCGTCATGCTCGGCGTGGCGGCGCAAAGCGTCAAGGATTTCTTCGCCACGCCCTTCAACGGCGACAACGACGCCACCGTGTACGGCATCGCCCTTCATGGGCATGCCGTCAGTCAGTTGCTGCGCATCGCCGACGACAGCGAAAAACCCCTGGGCACGCTGACGAATGGCCAGGAAATCGCCTGGCTCGCCCTGTGGGCCCTGCTGGCAACAGTGGCAAGTCTTGCGTTGCACTCGCCCTGGCGTCTGGGCTTGGCATTCTGTCTCGGACTCGCCGTGATTTACGGGGCGAGCCAGTTCGCGATGAGCGTACGGGTGTGGATGCCCACAGCGGCGCCAGCGCTGGCCTGGAGCCTGGCCTGCTTATTGACCATCGCCTATTTGTCGGCGCTGGAGAGACGGCAACGCAGCCAGCTCATGCAACTGTTCGCGCGCCACGTTTCCGCCGAAGTGGCACGGGAGATCTGGGATCGCCACGAGGAATTCCTTTCCGGCAACGGACGGCCGCTACCGCGAAACCTGCAAGTAACGGTGCTGTTTTCGGACATTCGCGGCTTTACTCCCATATCGGAACGCATGGCTCCGGACGCGTTGATGAACTGGCTGAACGAATACATCGGCGCGATGGCCGACCTGGTGATCGCACATGGGGGCATGGTGGACAAGTTCATTGGCGATGCGGTCATGGCCGTATTCGGCGCCCCCGTCCCGCACCACAGTCGCGTCGAGCAGGCAACGGATGCCGATCGTGCCGTCCGCTGCGCCCTGGCCATGGGCGAAACCATCGCACGTCTGAACGCCGACTGGAGCAAACGCAATCTGCCGACCATTGCCGTGCGCATCGGCATCAACTCCGGCCATGTGATTGCCGGCAGCCTAGGCAGCCGCATCCGACTCGAATACACGATCATCGGCGACGCCGTCAATATCGCCTCGCGCCTCGAAAGCATGGACAAGGACTGGCCCGGCCTCGATGCCGGAGAGCATTGCCGCGTCCTGGTCAGCGATACGACTCTGACGCTGCTCGCAGACCGCTACGAAACAGCCGGCATCGGCAGCGTCAGCCTCAAGGGCAAGGAACAACCCATCGGCGTCCATCGCATC
>CAYNCH010000175.1:0-4562 GCA_964395815.1 uncultured Methyloversatilis sp. | reverse complement strand
AAGACTCGGCGGCGAAATGGGCCGCCGCTTCGAGGTAGCCATAGCCGGCCTTCGGCTTCATCTTGTAGGCAACCAGAATGTGCTTTCCGCCGGCGATCAGGTCTTCTTCTTTCAGGCTGAGGTCGGCGTAGCGTGCGGATTGATCCATGTTCCCTTCTCCTCTAGTGGTGATGGTGATATGTCGATTTGTTGGTTGTGCGGCCTTGCGATGGATGGCATCTTAGGGAGGCCAATCCATAAATAACAGTCACGAGTTTTTATGCCGACGATAAGGCCTTGCTGAATATCGACTTCACGTCGGCGAGCGAAGTACCGGCAAGATCGGGCAGGACGGCAAGCGCACCGGTAAAGTCCTGGCCGCGGGTGTACTCGCTCTCGGTCACCAGGGTCGGGATGTTTGCCGCACGGCTGGCACGGATGCCGTTTTCAGAGTCCTCCAACGCCAGACAGGCTGTCGCCGGCAGGCCCAGACGCTCCAGCACCCAGACATATATGTCGGGCGCCGGTTTCTTGGCCGGCACGATATCGCCGGCACCGATCACCTCGAACCAGGAAGCCGCCTCCGGTGCCATGCTGGCCCGCAGCAGCACCGCGACGTTCTCGGGCGTCGTCGTCGTGGCGATGGCGAGACGCAAGCCGGCGGCACGGGCCTCCGCGATCAGGGGCATGACGCCGGGACGCAACGGCAGCGCGCCCGATTCGACGAGCTCGACGTAATGCACCGTCTTGGCCGCATGCAGCGCCTTGACCAGCGCATCGAAATCCGTGCGTGCAGCGAATTCCGGACGGTGGCGAGCGACGAAGAAACGGATGCGCTCCTTGCCGCCGGTCACGGCGAGCAGTTCGCCGTAGAGGGCCTCATCCCAGTGCCAGTCGAGGCCGGCATCGGCAAAAGCGCGATTGAAGGCGATGCGATGACCATCCCGCTCGGTATCGGCGAGCGTGCCATCGACGTCGAAGATCAGGGCTTGGAGAGTATTCATGGGCTGCGAAGATAACTGTCCGAAACCATAAGTAACAGTCACGTTTTTTTATAAAATCCATAAACACATAGAAAAGTCGGCGCCGGCAGGACGGCATCCGGCACAGGGAGTGTCGTATGAAGCATGTCACCTTGCGTCAGCTCAAGGTCTTCGAGTCCGTGGCGCGGCATCTGTCGTTCTCGCGTGCGGCGGAAGAACTGCACCTTACGCAGCCTGCCGTCTCGATGCAGGTCAAGCAGCTCGAAGAGCAGGCCGGCCTGCCGCTGACCGAAATGGTCGGCAAGAAGGTCTACCTCACCGAGGCCGGCGAAGAAGTCGCCCGCCACGCACGACGCATCGCCCAACAGTTGCGCGAAGCCGACGATGCGCTCGATGCGCTCAAGGGCGTACGCGGCGGGCGGCTGTCGATCGGCGTGATCAGCACCGCCAAGTACTTCGCCCCGCGGTTGCTGGCGGAATTCCGCCGCCGCCACCCCGGCATCGAACTGCAGCTCGGCGTGCATAACCGCGAGACCGTCGTGCGCCAGCTGGCCGACAACGAGATCGACCTCGCCATCATGGGCCAGCCGCCGCAGGAATTCACCACCCTCTCGGAAGCCTTCGCCGACCATCCGCTGGTGATCGTCGCGCCCCCTGAGCATCCGCTGGCCGGACGCAGCCGCGTCACTCCGGCAGATCTTTCCGAGGAAACCTTCCTGATCCGCGAACCGGGCTCCGGCACGCGGGCGACGATGGAGCGCTTCTTTACCGATGCCGGCATCGTGCCCCACCACAACCTGGAAATGGTCGGCAACGAAACCATCAAGCAGGCCGTCATGGCCGGACTCGGCCTCGCCTTCATCTCCGCGCATACCGTATCCCTCGAATGCGAGGTCGGCCGCCTCGTTCGCCTGCCGGTCACCGGCACCCCGGTCATCCGCCGCTGGTTCGTCGTGCACCGCGCCGAAAAGGAGCTGCTGCCGGTCGCCGAAACCTTTCGGGCCTTCCTGCTGGCCGAGGCACCGGGCTTGCTGGCGGAGCGCCCGACGGCCAAGCAGTGAACCGCTGTGCGGGATAAGCCTCAGCCTTTCTCCAGCCGGACGGTAAACCAGAACGTGCTGCCCGTGCCGGGCACGCTCTCGCAGCCGGCATCACCGCCCATCAGCTGGGCGATTTTTCGGGTGATGACCAGACCGAGGCCGATGCCGCCATAGGCCCGCGTCATCGAGTTGTCCGCCTGCTCGAACGGGGCGAAAAGTCGCGGCAGAATCTCCGGCGCGATGCCGATGCCCGTATCCTCGACCTCGAAGCGCAGCACGACGCGGTCGCCGGCATCCTCGACGGGGAAGATGCGCAGCGTGATGTGGCCGCCGGGTGTGAACTTGATTGCGTTGGCGACATAGTTGAACAACGCCTGATTCAGCCGGTGCATATCGCCACGCACCGCCGGCAGGACGGCCAGTTCCTCCCGAAACTCCAGCGGCTTCGTCTGCAACTGTGGTGTCACCCGCTCCACCACCTGGTCGACCAATGCCCGGAAATCCACCGCTTCCTGCTTCATGCTGAACTTGCCCGACTCGATGGCAGTCAGTTCGAGAATTTCGTCCATGATCGTCGTCAGCTGCACGCTGGCACGGTCCAGTTCGTCCAGCCGCGCCAGTTGCTTCGGACTGAGGCCCTCGCGCCGGATCAGGGTCGACATCCCGTAGATGACATGAAGCGGCGTGCGCACTTCATGCGACATGTTGGCAAGGAAAGTGGTTTTCGCCTGACGGGCAGCCTCGGCCACTTGCCAGGCGTGTACCAGCTCGGCCGTGCGCGCGGCAATGATCTTTTCCAGTTCGTCGCGTTGCTGCAAGAACTGCTGTTCCGCCCGCTTGCGGTCGGTAATGTCGGTAATCACCATCAGGCATTCGCTGCCGTTTTCATCGGCGATCCCATCGATGATGACCGTCGCTTCCGGACGCTGCACCGTCGGCACCAGGTCGACCTCAAGCTGCAAACGCTTGCGGCCGGCAAGCGTTTCCTCAAGGAAACGCGCGAACGACGCCTGGCTTGCCGCCGCGACGGAAGCGCCGAAGCGATAGCCGCCGATTTCCGAACGCTTCAGCCCAAGCTGGATCGCCGCGGCCAGATTGGTCTGGCGAATGATGCCCTGGCCATCGACGGTGACATAGGCGACCGGCGCGAAATCGTAGATGTCGGCATATTTCTTCTGCAGACGATCCGCCTCGGCATAAGCCGCCGAAATCTCGTCGTTCTGAATCTTCAGTTCAATCTGGCGGATCTGCAACTCATCGAGCAGCCGCCCCATGTGCGACAACGACTGCGGCTCGACCCGCTCGCCGTTGCGGAAGCGCTCCTCGGCCAAATGACGAATTTCATTCAGGCCAAGGCGCGCATGGCGCACGGTATCGGTGGGCAAGGCGGCCTGCAATTCCCGCGAACATTCGGCCCGCATCCGCCCGTAGCACTCGCAGGCGAGATTTTCCAGTCCGCCGCGATCGGTAACGACGATCGTGCCGCGGCTGTACTCGATCAGCCCGGCCGCCTGCAGTTTCAGGGCCGCTTCCGTAATGGCCTCGCGCCGTACGCCCAGATTATTGGCAATGAAGGCCTGCGTCATCTTCAACGGCTGCTCGGGTACGCGGTCGATCACTTCCAGCAGCCAGCGACACAGGCGCTGCTCCACCGTATAGGCCTGTATACACAACGCGGAGTAGGCAAAATGGAACAGGATGGTCTGGAGATAATCCATCACCACGCCGGCGAAACTGCCATGCTGCCCGAATTCCCAGGCCGCCACTTCCCGCGGCAGGCGGTAGGCATGCCCGTCGCTCAAGGCGACGACCTCGAAGGGGGAAGCATCGTGGCCGACCACCGCGGAAAAACCGACGAAGCCCTCGTGGCCGATCGTCGCCAGACTGGTCGCCCCGCCTTCATGACTGGAGGCCAGGACGGAAACTGCCAGCGTCGTCGGGAAATAGAGGTGGCGGATGGTGCCGCCTTCGCGATAAAGCACCTGCCCCTGGAGGAACTCCACCAACTCCAGGTTGCGCAGCAGCCTTTCATGCTCCCGCTGCGCCAAGGCCGCCAGGATTCGGTTCTGTTTGGGTGCGTGCAGAGACAAACTTTTATCCTTATCGTTATAAAAGCAGCTCTACCTTATTGCTGTTTAGCTACCGGGTCCCGCCGCTCTAGTCGAACAGCATAGCCCCGGGGAGCCACCCCTGTATGTGCGGAATCGCACATAACTCCCGCCAAGCCGGCATTCCCCAAAAGTCGGAGCCGGCGGGACGGCGGATCAGCTTTTCGCCGGCACGTTCCAGAGGGGTATCGTAACGCCCAGACGACCGATGAAGGCCTTGGCATAACGATCGCCGAGGCGGAGGCGCGGCCCGCCCTCGGGCAGGGCCGACATCACGGCTTCGGTCAGTTCGGTATCCGTCAGCTGTGTGGCGCCGGCGGCATGCCAGACGATGATATGGCCGCAGGCGTCGCGGTCAACGAGCAGGGCCTTGTCGCGCGCGGCGGCCGGCAGGCGGATGAGGATGCCGGCGGGCAGCTCGAAGGCGCGTGCAGGACCGGCCGGCGTATCGA
>CAYNCH010000174.1:0-4580 GCA_964395815.1 uncultured Methyloversatilis sp. | reverse complement strand
GACAACACTGAAAACACAACTCAACCCGCGCAGCGCCGACTTCCAGGCCAACGCGCAGGCCATGCAGGCCGTCGTCGACGACCTGCGTTCGACCGTCGACAAGATCGCCCTCGGCGGCCCCGAGGCGGCGCGGCAGAAGCACCTCGCGCGCGGCAAGCTGTTGCCGCGCGAGCGCGTCGCCGGCCTGCTCGATCCGGGCACACCGTTTCTCGAGATCTCGCAGCTCGCCGCGCACGGCATGTATGGCGGCGATGTTCCTGCCGCGTCGGTGATTGCCGGCATCGGCCGCGTGAACGGCGTCGAGTGCATGATCGTCGCCAACGATGCGACGGTGAAGGGCGGCACCTACTACCCGCTGACGGTGAAGAAGCACCTGCGCGCCCAGGAGATCGCCCGCGAGAACCGCCTGCCCTGCCTCTACCTCGTCGATAGCGGCGGCGCCTTCCTGCCGCTGCAGGACGAGGTGTTTCCGGACAAGGAGCACTTCGGCCGCATCTTCTTCAACCAGGCCAACCTCTCGGCCCAGGGCATCCCGCAGATCGCCGTGGTGATGGGCTCCTGCACGGCCGGCGGCGCCTACGTGCCGGCGATGTCCGACGAATCGATCATCGTGAGGAACCAGGGCACCATCTTCCTCGGTGGCCCGCCGCTGGTGAAGGCCGCGACCGGCGAGGTGGTGACGGCCGAGGACCTCGGCGGCGGCGACGTGCATACGCGCGTCTCGGGCGTCTGCGACCACCTGGCCGAGAACGACCAGCACGCGCTTTCCATCGCGCGGCGCATCGTCGGCAACCTCAACTGGAAGAAACAGATCGCGCTCGAACTGGCGACGCCCGAGGAGCCGCTCTACGACCCGAGCGAACTCTACGGCGTGATTCCCACCGACACGCGCAAGCCCTACGATGTGCGCGAGGTGATCGCGCGGCTCGTGGACGGCTCGCGCTTCGACGAATTCAAGGCGCGCTACGGCACGACACTCGTCACCGGCTTCGCGCATTTGCACGGCTATCCCGTCGGCATCGTCGCCAACAACGGCATCCTGTTCTCCGAATCGGCGCAGAAGGGCGCGCACTTCATCGAGCTCTGCGCGCAACGCGGCATCCCGCTGGTGTTCCTGCAGAACATCACCGGCTTCATGGTCGGCCGCAAGTACGAAAACGGCGGCATCGCCAAGGATGGCGCGAAGATGGTGACGGCGGTGTCGACGGCCCAGGTGCCGAAATTCACCGTGCTGATCGGCGGCAGCTTCGGCGCCGGCAACTACGGCATGTGCGGCCGCGCCTACTCGCCGCGCCTGCTGTGGAGTTGGCCGAACTCGCGCATCTCGGTGATGGGCGGCGAGCAGGCGGCGAGCGTGCTGGCCACCGTCAAGCGCGATGGTCTCGAAACCGCCGGCAAGAGCTGGAGCGCCGAGGACGAGGAAGCCTTCAAGGCACCGATCCGCGCGCAGTACGAGAGCCAAGGGCATCCCTACTACGCCACCGCGCGGTTGTGGGACGACGGCGTGCTCGACCCGGCGCAGACGCGCCGCGCGCTCGGCCTCGGCATTTCCGCGTCGCTCAACGCGCCGATTCCGCCGACCAAGTTCGGCGTGTTCAGGATGTAACAACATGAGCTACCAGAACATCCTCACCGAAACCGATGCCGGCGTCGGCATCGTCACGCTGAACCGTCCGGAGCGCCACAACGCCTTCGACGACACCATGATCGCCGAGCTGGCCGACGCGCTGCAGCGCATGGCGGAAGACGATGCCGTGCGCCTCGTCGTCATCTCCAGCACCGGCAAGAGCTTCTGCGCCGGCGCCGACCTCAACTGGATGCAGCGCGCCGCCGGCTACAGCCTCGAAGAGAACCAGCGTGATGCGGGCGAACTCGCCGAGATGCTGCTGCGCGTCTCCGAATGCCCGAAGCCGGTGATCGCCCGCGTGCAGGGTCCGGCCTACGGCGGCGGCGTCGGCCTCGTCGCCGCCTGCGACATGGCCGTGGCCACCTTTGAAACGCGCTTCGCGCTGACCGAGGTCAAGCTCGGCCTGATCCCCGCCGTCATCAGCCCGCACGTGATCGCCGCCATCGGCGAACGCTACGCGCGCCGCTATATGCTGACGGCGGAAGCCTTTTCGGCGGCGGAGGCTTATCGCATCGGCCTGATCCATGAAATGGTCGCCGACGAGGCGAGCCTCGACGAGGCGGTCGGCGAATGGGTCGAGGCGCTGCTGAAGAACGGCCCGCAGGCGCTGGCCGAGTGCAAGGCGCTGATCCGCTCGGTGGCCAACCGTCCGCTCGGTCCCAAGGTCGTCGACTACACGGTGGACCGCATCGCCAACGTGCGTGTCTCGCCCGAGGGACAGGAGGGCCTGGGCGCCTTCCTGCAGAAACGCAAACCGGACTGGGTTGTTTGAGCCGAGGTCCATCGTGACGAAGCGCGAACAAGCAGCCGGAAAATGCAGGGATAATGCCCGCGAGGAGTCTGCCCATGACCCTACAACAGCGCCAACAACTGGAACAGCGCCTGAAGCACTGGCGCGAGACCCATCGGGACGCGGCGAGCCTGCGGGCGGCGTATCGTCAGCAGGTGCTCGACCTGACGCTCAACTCGATGGCGCTGGAACGGGAACTGGTCGATGCGGACCGGCTGAAGCAGCTTCTGACCCCACCCAACCGCGAGACGCCACCCGCGAGCTGAATACCACCACGGGCGTTCTGACTTATTCCGTGCTGGGGGAGCAACTGGCCGTTAATGTCGCGCATTGTCTGGTAGCGGTGCTGGACGGTAATCCAGCCGACATCGATATCTCCAGCGGCTGGATTCGCGACATCCATCGGCGGATCGCTGGCGAACTCTTTCCGGACTGGGCCGGGCGTTACCGGACGATGCCAGCCGCACGAAATATTTCGATGCGCTGCGGCAAGCGGATCGCGGCGACTTCGCGGCGCTCAAGAAAGGCTGGGCGCATGAACGCCGTCCCGCCAGCGCCGACTTTTGTGACTTGAGGAACACGTAAATGGTCTCGCCACGACTCATCGCAAAAATTGAATCCGAGGAACCTAGTCTTCGCCTAGCCGTCCTCATCGATGCCGACAATGCACAAGCTGCCGTAATCGAAGGGCTTCTGGCTGAAATTGCCCGTTTCGGCGAAGCTACGGTCAAGCGCATTTATGGCGATTTCACTGCCCCGACCAGTGCGTCCTGGAAGAGGGTGCTGCAGCGCCATGCCATTAAACCTGTTCAGCAATTTGCTTACACGACGGGTAAGAATGCCACCGATAGCACGTTGATCATCGATGCGATGGACTTGCTCTACACACGGAAATTCGATGGTTTTTGCTTGGTTACCAGCGATAGCGATTTCACCGGTCTGGCCATGCGACTGCGTGAGGAGGGTCTCACCGTGCTTGGATTCGGTGAGCAAAAAACGCCTGAAGCATTTCGCAACGCTTGCCACAAGTTTGTCTTGACTGAAATGCTACGGCCGAATGTTTCTGACCCGCTACCCGAAGCGGGGAAGCCACCTCCAGTCACTGTCGAGATAACTGAACGAAAACTTGAGTTTCCGAAACAATTTGTGCTGGCCGCGCTGGAACAGTCGGTCGACGATTCCGGTTGGGCGCATTTGGGCACATTTGGCAGTTACCTGACCAAACTTCAACCAGACTTCGATTCCAGACTTTATGGCTTCAAGAAGTTGTCCGATCTGGTGAAGAACCGAACCGATCTGTTTGTGACCGAAGATCGACCGACTCCCGGTACAAGCCAGAAAGTGCTTTACCTTCGAGCGAAGTAGGCTCTTCACATGCACATGCCATTCTTATCTGCCTGCCGTCCCGCCAGCGCCGACTTTTCTTTGGGAAAATCATGTTCACCAAAATCCTGATCGCCAACCGCGGCGAAATCGCCTGCCGCGTCATCAAGACGGCGCGGCGCATGGGCATCCGCACCGTGGCCGTGTATTCCGAGGCCGACGCCGGCGCGCGCCATGTGCGCCTCGCCGACGAGGCCGTCTGCATCGGCCCGGCGGCCGCGCGCGAGTCCTACCTCGTCATCGACAGGATCATCGCCGCCTGCAAATCCACCGGCGCGCAGGCCGTGCATCCGGGCTATGGCTTCCTCTCAGAGAACGAGGAGTTCGCCGAGGCCTGCGCCGCCAACGGCATCGTCTTCATCGGTCCGCCGGTCAGCGCCATCCGCGCTATGGGCCTCAAGTCCGAGAGCAAGAAGCTGATGGAAAAGGCCGGCGTACCGCTCACGCCGGGCTATCACGGCGACAATCAGGAGCCCGCCCACTTGCAGCAGCAAGCCGATGCCATCGGCTACCCGGTGCTCATCAAGGCCAGCGCCGGCGGCGGCGGCAAGGGCATGCGCGCCGTCTACAAGAGCGAGGAGTTCGCCGACGCGCTGGCGAGTTGCAAGCGCGAGGCGGCGTCGAGTTTCGGCGACGACCACGTCCTCATCGAAAAATACCTGCAACGGCCGCGCCACATCGAGATCCAGGTGTTCGGCGACGCGCACGGCAACTGCGTCTATCTGTTCGAGCGCGACTGCTCGGTGCAGCGCCGCCATCAGAAGGTGCTGGAAGAGGCGC
>CAYNCH010000173.1:0-4580 GCA_964395815.1 uncultured Methyloversatilis sp. | reverse complement strand
GACAGTCCCGAGGCCGAGGAGCCGCACGGCACCTTCGTCGAGAACGCGCTGGCCAAGGCGCGCCACGCCGCCAGTCTCACCGGCCTGCCGGCGCTGGCCGACGACTCGGGCATCTGCGTCGAGGCGCTCGGCGGCGCGCCGGGCGTGTATTCGGCCCGCTTCGCCGGCGAGCCGAAATCGGACGATAGGAACAACCAGAAGGTGATCGCCGAGCTGCGGGGCAAGACGGACCGCCGCGCCCACTACGTCGCGGTGCTGGTGTTCGTGCATCACGCCGACGACCCGCAGCCGATCATCTGCGAGGGCGAATGGCACGGCGAGATCATCGACACGCCGCGCGGCGCGGGCGGCTTCGGCTACGACCCCTACTTCCTCGTGCCCGACCTGAACCAGACCGCCGCCGAGATCTCCGCCGAGGAGAAGAACAAGCGCTCGCACCGCGGCAAGGCGCTGGCGCAGCTGATGGAACGGCTGAAGCTCGACGTTTGATCCCCATTCTCGCCGTCCCGCCAGCGCCGACTTTGCAGGGGATTCCCCTCGCGCTCTACGTCCACTGGCCGTGGTGCGTCAGGAAGTGTCCCTACTGCGACTTCAACTCCCATGAGTCGGTACCACAGGAAGCCGCCTATCTTGCCGCGCTGATCGCCGACCTCGAGGCCGCGCTGCCGGCGATCTGGGGCCGGCCCATCGTCTCGGTCTTCATCGGCGGCGGCACGCCCAGCCTGATGTCGGGCGCGACGGTGGATGCGTTGCTGGCGGCGCTGCGCATGCGCCTGCCCTTGCTGCCGGAGAGCGAAATCACGCTGGAGGCGAATCCCGGCACCGTCGAGGCAGAACGCTTCGCCGCCTACCGCGACGCTGGTGTGAACCGGCTCTCGCTCGGCATCCAGAGCTTCGACGACCGGATGCTCGCCGCGCTCGGGCGCATCCACTCGGGCGACGAAGCGCGCCGCGCCATCGACATCGCACTCGCGCACTTCGACCGGGTCAACCTCGACCTCATGTACGCGCTGCCGGAGCAAACGCTGACCGAAGCGCGCCGCGACATCGACATCGCCATCGCCACAGGCGTCGCTCACCTCTCCACCTACCACCTGACGCTGGAACCCAACACGCAATTCCACCACGCGCCACCGCCGCTGCCCGACGACGACCTCGCGGCCGACATGCAGGAGATGGTGGAAGAACGCTTGGCCGCTGCCGGCTACGCACACTACGAGACCTCCGCCTTCGCCAAACCCGGCCAGCGCTGCCAGCACAACCTCAACTACTGGCATTTCGGCGACTACCTCGGCATCGGTGCCGGCGCCCACTCCAAGATTTCCGACCACACAGGAATCAGGCGGGAAGCGCGGCCGCGCCACCCAAAGGACTACCTGGCCGACCCGGCGACACGCGACTGGCGGCCGGTGGCGGCGGCAGACCTGCCGGGGGAATTCATGATGAACGCGCTGCGGCTGACGGACGGTTTCCCGCTGGCGCTGTTTGCCGAGCGCACGGGCCTACCGCTGGAAGCGATCCATAAGTCGGCGCTGGCGGGACGGCAGGAAGGCTTGCTGGAAGTCGTGGGAGACCGGCTGCGGCCGACGCCGCTGGGACGGCGCTTCCTCAACCGTCTGGTCAGCCGTTTTCTGGCGGACTGACGGGTGCCAGATCGGCGAGCCAGGGACGAAACAGGTATTCGATCTCGGCCAGCGACTCGTCGATGGACCAGGGCAGGATCTTGGCGAACAGATCGAGCAGCACCACGGCATTGATCGCCGCATCGCGCTCGCAGGCGGCGCGCAGACGCTCCGCCATCGCCAGGTTGATTTCGTGCACACGCCGATAATGCTGGCGCAGCCCTTCGAGGTCCAGGTCGGGGACGCCCCCGTGGCGGGAACGGAAATACTGGGCGACGAGATACATCGAGGCGGCGCGGTAGAGCGTCTCCTCCTCGTTGGCCAGCGGCAGGTGGAAGCGCGCCATCGGGCGCAGCCAGGCCATGTCGGGGCAGCCACAGGTCGCCATCACCAACCCCATCAATGAACCGAAGGCCCGCTGCGCCGTCGTATCGGCGCTGATCGTACGGGAGCCGGACTGCACCACCACGCGTGCCTTGTCGTGCGACACCGCCTTGCCGGCATCCGCCAGCAGGCCGGCAAGGGAACGGGCCATCGGGCAGTCCGGTGTGCCGCTGGCGGCGAGCGGGCAGTCCGGGCAGCGATGAAAATCGAGGCGTGCCCACTCCGGCGCGGGGTAGGCGGAGGCACGCGCCTCCAGCGTCTCGGCGTCGAGGCGCACAAGATGCTCGGTACGGCCGCCCGGCAGCACGATGTGGTAGAGGAAATTGAGCGTCTCAGCCATTCTTGAAGAATACGACATCCCAGACACCGTGTCCCAGTCGCAAGCCGCGCGATTCGAACTTGGTTTGCGGCCGCCATTCGGGACGCTCGGCGAAAGCGGCGGCACTGTTCTTCAGCAAGGGTTCGGCGGCCAGCACGTCCAGCATCTGCTGCGCGTATTCCTCCCAGTCTGTCGCGCAATGCAGATAGCCGCCCGGCGCAAGGCGCAGGGCCAGCGCCTGCACGAAGTCGGGCTGGATCAGCCGGCGTTTGTGGTGACGTTTCTTCGGCCAGGGGTCGGGGAAATAGACATGGATGCCGGCCAGCGAACCGGCCGGGATCATGTCGCGCACCACCTCGACGGCATCGTGGCGGATCACACGCAGGTTGGTCAGCTCACGGGTGACGATCTCCTTGAGCAGGCTGCCAACACCCGGCGCGTGCACCTCGATGCCGAGATAGTCGTGGCCGGGATATGCCGCTGCGATGGCGGCGGTCGTCTCGCCCATGCCGCAGCCGATCTCGAGAAAGCGCGGCGCGGTCCGGCCGAACACGGCATCCAGGTCGAACGGTGCAGCCGCGTAGGGAATCCCCCAGCGCGGCATGCTTTCGTCGTAGTAGCGTTGCTGGGCGTTCGATACGCGGCCCTGGCGCAGCACGAAGCTGCGGATCGGGCGATGGGAGATGTGTTCGTCGGTCATTGGTCGCTGTCGATCATTGGCGGTATTTCGCGAGCAGTTCCTTGCGCCTTTGGTCCAGGTTGTAGCGCGGCTGGGCAAGCGCCTCGGCCAGCGAGGCACAGGCCGGCGCCAGCTGGTCCGGGGGCAGGGCCAGCGCATTCGCGAGACCCAGGGCGGTCGTCACGGCATCGGTCGACGCGTCGGGCACGCCGAAATAATGCAGGCCGAGGCGGCGGTTGGTGGCGAGAATCCGCACGCGCTCGCGCTCCTGCCACGCGACCCAGGCTTCGGCTGCCGAACCTTTGCCGGCGCGCGCGCAGGCCTGCGCCAGCAGGCGGGCGCCGTGCGCGATACCCCAGATCACCTGGTCGGCCAGCAGTTCGGGGCGGTCGAATGCGTAGCCCTGCGGTGCGGCAATGGATTCCTCGGCTTGAGCAGGCAGCGCCATGGCAATGGCGCCGGCCATGGCCGCCAGGCGCTTCACGGTGTTCAGGAGCCGATCAGGCCGCTGGTCGGCGAACTCGGGCTCGCGCTGTAGAACTTCTTCGGCATGCGCCCGGCATGAAAGGCTTCGCGTCCGGCCTCGACCGCCTTCTTCATCGCACCGGCCATCAGCACCGGATCCTTCGCACCGGCGATCGCCGTATTCATCAGCACGCCGTCGCAGCCCAGCTCCATGGCGATCGCCGCGTCCGAGGCCGTGCCGACGCCGGCATCGACGAATACCGGCACCTTGGCCGCATCGATGATGAGCCGCAGGTTCCACGGATTGAGGATGCCCATGCCCGAACCGATCAGCGAAGCCAGCGGCATAACCGCCACGCAGCCGATGTTTTCGAGAATCTTCGCCTGGATCGGGTCGTCCGAACAGTAGACCATGACCTGGAAGCCTTCCTTGACCAGCGTCTCGGCGGCCTTGAGCGTCTCGGGCATGTTGGGGAACAGCGTGTCCTTGTCGCCCAGCACCTCAAGCTTGACGAGCGCATGGCCGTCGAGCAGCTCGCGGGCGAGGCGCAGCGTGCGCACCGCCTCGTCGGCCGAGTAGCAGCCGGCCGTGTTCGGCAGGTAGGTGAATTTCGACGGCGGCAGCGCATCGAGCAGCGAGGGCTGGCCCGGTTCCTGACCGATGTTGGTGCGGCGGATCGCGACGGTGACGATCTCGGCACCCGACGCCTCGACGGCACGGCGTGTCTCGTCGAAATCCTTGTATTTGCCGGTACCGACGAGCAGGCGAGAGGTATAGGCCTTGCCGGCGATGGTGAGCGTGTCTTGCATGATGTCCTTTCTATCCGCCGCCGACGGCGACAACAATTTCCAGACGGTCGCCACTGGCGAGCGGCGTTGCGGCATGCTGGCTTTTCGGAACGATCTCGCCATTGCGTTCGACCGCTACGCGCTTGCCGGCGAGGCCTTCGCTATCCAGCAGCGCGGCAATGGTCAGAGGCGCGGCCAGCTGTTTGGGTACGCCATTGAGTGTGATATCGATCATGCGGCGAATTCTATACAATGGCGGCTCTGCGGGCGGGTGTAGTTCAATGGTAGAACGGCAGCTTCCCAAGCTGCATACGTGGGTTCG
>CAYNCH010000172.1:0-4601 GCA_964395815.1 uncultured Methyloversatilis sp. | reverse complement strand
GCCGGCAAGGAGATCGTCGCCGCCTATCGCGACTACCTGTCCATCCTGTTCGAAACCACGCGCGTCGAATACGACCAGGGCAAGCAGGATTACGAGATGAAGGACACCATCCGCGCAAAAATGAGCCGCTTCACGGGCTGGGAAGGCTTCGACCTCAACTTCGGTCGGCACATCAGCGTCGCCGTGCTCGAAATCGAAGCGATGTAATGCAGCAAAAGCGGCTGATGCAGCCGAAGCGGCTTGCAGGGCCGCCCTGTTCAGGCGCTGCGAGCACCGCACGCAGCGCGTAGCCGCGCAAGCCACGTCGGCGTCGTCAGCCGTTCAACGAACCACGACAATGCGCGGCCGGCGGGCTTGTTTCCAGCATTGCGCCAGGCGAGGAACAACGGCACGGGCGCCATCGGTTCGGCCAGCTGCTTGATGACGAGCCGGCCTTCCGCCGCCATCCGCTTGGCCACCCAGCGCGGCAGGTCGCCGACGCCGAGGCCGGCCAGCTGGGCCGCCAGCTTGCCCGGCAGATCGGGCACGGTCAGCGTATCCTGCCCTGCGGCCAGCCCCCACATGCGTCCCTGCGTGACGCGCGAACTGTCCGCCAGCACGATGGCGCGATGCTGCGCGACGCTCGCTGCCGCCAGCGGCTCCGGCAGTTGCGCCAGCGGGTGTGACGATGCCACGGCGAACACCAGGTCGAGCACGCCGATCGGCACGCTCGCCCAGCGTCCCGGCGGGGCTTCGCCCGAAGCACCCACCACCAGATCGGCCCGGCCGGCAACCAGCGCATCCCAGCCGCCGCCGACCGACTCCATCATGAAACGCAGACGGGTTGCCTGCGCCTCGCCATCGAAATCCGGCACCAGCGGGAACAGCACGCCCGGCTCGAAAGCCGCGTCGACCGCGATGCGCAGCTCGCTTTCCCAGCCGGTCGCCGTCTGGTGGATGCGCTGCTCGATCTCGCCGGCGGCGCGCAGCAGCTGCCGGCCTTCCTGCAACAGCACGCGTCCGGCCGGACCGAGTTCGGCGCGCCGGCCGTCACGTTCGAACAGCCGCACGCCGAGATCCGATTCCAGCTTGCGCACCGCGTGGGTCACCGCCGAGGGCACCCGGTCGAGCCGCAGCGCCGCACCGGCAAAGCTGCCGGCGAGGTCGATGGCATCCAGGAGTTCGATAGCGTCGAGGCTGATTTTCATGGTGAATTATTTTCAATCAATTTTTGAATAATAGTCGACTTGCATCGTGAAATCAGGCGCTATCTTGCTTCCAGACAACGCTCATCGCGACCGACCACGATGAAGCGTTTTGATACAGGAGACCGTCGATGATCCAGATTCGCCCCGCCGCCGCCCGCGGCCACGCCGACCACGGCTGGCTCGAAAGCTGGCACAGTTTTTCCTTCGCCGACTACCATGACCCGAACGAGATGGGCTGGGGCGCATTGCGCGTCATCAACGAGGACATCGTCGCACCGGCCACGGGCTTTCCGATGCACGGTCACCGCGACATGGAGATCATCACCTACCTGCTGTCCGGCCCGCTCGAACACCAGGACAGCATGGGCAACGGCAGCGTCTTCCGCGCCCCCGAGGTGCAGCGCATGAGCGCCGGCAAGGGGGTTTTGCACAGCGAGGCCAATGCCTCGCCCGACGAACCCGTGCACTTGCTGCAGATCTGGATCGAACCGGCCGTGCGCGGCATCGCCCCCGGCTACGAACAGAAGGCCTTCGCCGACGACACCAAGCGCGGCCGCTGGTGCACGATCGCCGCGCCCGACGGCCGCGACGGCAGCCTGACGATCCACCAGGACGCCCGGCTGCTGGCGACAAAAGTCGGCGTTGGCGGTACGGCGACCCATGCGCTCGCTACCGGCCGGCGTGCCTATGTCCACGTCGTCGCCGGCGAAGTGGCGCTCAACGGCCAACGGCTCGGCGGCGGCGACGGCGCGAAGATCGCGGACGAAACCACCCTGACATTCAACGTGACGCAGGATGCGGAAATCCTGCTTTTCGACCTTCCCTGACCTCGACTGGAGACCTCCCCATGAAAAAAATCGCCATCGTTTTCCACAGCGGCTACGGCCACACCCTGCGCCAGGCCGAAGCAGTCGCCGCGGGCGCGCGTCGCGCCGGCACGGCCGATGTCCGCCTGCAGCCCGTCGACAGGCTCGATGATCCCGACTGGGCTGCGCTCGCGGCAGCGGATGCCATCATCTTCGGCGCACCGACCTACATGGGCAGCGTCTCGGCCCCGTTCAAGGCGTTCATGGATGCCAGCTCCAAAGTGTGGTTCGCGCAGGGCTGGAAGGACAAGCTCGCCGCCGGCTTCACCTGCTCCGCCTCGCAGTCCGGCGACAAGCTCAATTCGCTGATCCAGCTGTCCGTCTTCGCCGCACAGCACGGCATGCTCTGGGTGGGCCTCGGCCTGATGCCCGGCAACAACAGCAGCAAAGGGGCGCCCAGCGACCTCAACCGGCTCGGCAGCTACCTCGGCGCGATGGCGCAGGCCAATGCCGACCAGGGTTCGGATGCCATGCTCGACAGCGACCTGGAAACGGCGGCCTTGCTGGGCCAGCGAGTCGCGGAAACGGTGCAACGCATGGCCTGATCAGCCGTTAGAATCGATGCGTCCGCCGGCACCCCTGCGGGTGCCGATTTCATTTCCGGAAACGTCATGAACTACGAACTCCTTGATTACCGCAACGGCATCTACGCCTTCGATGCCGGCTATGTTCGCCATCAGCTTGCCGCCGTCCATATGATCGTCGATGACGGCCGGGCCGCCTTCGTCGACAACGGCAGCAACGCCAGCCTGCCGCGCGCGCAACGCGCGCTCACCGACCTAGGCCTCGGGCCGGACGCCGTCGACTACGTCATCGTCACGCATATTCATCTCGACCACGCCGGTGGCTCGGGCGCCTACATGCAGGCCTTCCCGAACGCGAAATTCGTCGTCCATCCGCGCGGCGCACGCCACATGACCGATCCGGCCAGGCTGATGACCGCGACCGAGCAGGTGTATGGCAAGGAAAACGCCCAGCGTCTCTATGGCACGCTGGTCCCCGTGCCGGCCGACCGTGTGATCGAAACCCACGACGGCATGGTGCTGCCCCTTGGCCGGCGTGAACTCGCGATCTACGACTGCCCCGGCCACGCCAAGCACCATGTCTTCATTCACGACCGCGCCGCCAACGGCATCTTCACCGGCGACACTTTTGGCATCGGCTACCGCGAATTCGATACCGACGGACGCCATTTCGTCTTTCCCGCGCCGACGCCCTCGCAGTTCGATCCGGTCGACTGGCGCGACAGCGTCGAACGCATGATCGCCCTCGAGCCCGAAGCGGTGTACCTCACGCACTTCAGCCGCCTGACACCGCCACGCGAACTCGCCGGCCAGTTGCTGCACCGCCTCGACGAATGCGTGCGGTTGACGAAGGAAGCGATACGCGAGGCCGGAGAGGACAACCCCCATCCACTCCTGATGCAGAAGCTCGGCGACTACATCGTCAGCGAAGTGCGTGCTCACGGCAGTCCGATGCCGGAAGCGGAAATCCGCCAGCTCTGGGCGATGGATATCGACCTCGATGCGCAGGGATTGCTGATCTGGGCGAGGCAGTAAGCCCGCCCACCCCCAGCCCCGCCCTCTCGGGCGGGGAGACTGCATCCTCGCTACGCTCGAAATGATTGGCTGAAGCGCCGTCCTGCCGGCGCCGACTTTTGCGGGGGTAAAATCGGCCCGCCCATGCCCCTTCCCCGTTTCGTCCATCTCCGCCTCCACAGCGAATACTCGATCACCGACGGCCTGACGCGGCTCGACGATGCCGTGGCGCGGGCGGCGGCGGACGGCATGCCCGCCCTGGCGCTGACCGACCTGGCCAACCTGTTCGGCATGGTCAAGTTCTACACGGCGGCGCGCAATGCCGGCCTGAAGCCCATCATCGGTTGCGATGTCTGGGTCGCCGAAGAAGCCGGTACAGCCCCCGACCCGACGCGCGAAAACGCTTCGCGCCTGCTGCTGCTGGCGAAAAACCGCGCCGGCTACCTGCGTCTCTGCGAACTGCTCTCGTCGGCCTATCTGCGGCCGCGCCGCCATGGCCGCGCCGAGATCGCCCGCGAGGCCTTCCGCGACGACAACAGCGGGCTGATCGCCCTGTCGGGGGGAGCGCTGGGCGAGATCGGGCAGTGGCTCGCCACCGACAAGCCCGACAAGGCCGCTGCCGCGGCGCGCTGCTGGACCGCCTGCTTTCCCGGCAACTTCTATCTTGAAGTGCAGCGCCCGAACGGCCGTGCCGACACGCCAACGCAGGAACGGTTGATCGCCGCGACACTGCGGCTCGGGGCCGACCTCGACCTGCCGGTGGTAGCGACGCATCCGGTGCAATTCCTCGACCCCGGTGATTTCCGCGCCCACGAAGCGCGCGTCTGCATCGCCGAAGGCTACGTGATGGGCGACAAGCGCCGCCCGCAGAATTTCAGCGAGGCACAGTACTTCCGGACACAGGACGAAATGGCGAATCTCTTCGCCGACCTGCCCGAAGCCCTGGCCAACAGCGTCGAGATCGCGCAACGCTGCAATCTCTCGGTGCCACTCGGCAAGAGCTTCCTGCC
>CAYNCH010000171.1:0-4623 GCA_964395815.1 uncultured Methyloversatilis sp. | reverse complement strand
CCGGAGTGACGGTCTGCGGAGAAAAGTCGGCGCCGGCGGGACGGCGGCTCAGCGCTTCGTCGGGACCTTCCAGAGCGTGATGGTGATGCCGAGGCGGCCGATGAATGCCTTGGCATAGCGATCGCCCAGCCGGAGGCGCGGGCCGCCTTCAGGCAGGGCCGACATCACCGCCTCGGTCAGCTCGGCATCCGTCAGCTGGGTCGTACCCACCGAATGCCAGACGACGATATGGCCGCAGGCATCGCGGTCGACCAGCAGCGCCTTGTCGCGCGGCGCATTCGGCAGCCGGATGAGGATACCCTCGGGCAGCTCGAAGGCACGTGCCGGGCCGATGGGTGTGGGCATTTCTTCGCCCCCTGCCGGCGCGGCGGTCGCCATGATCTCCAGCAACTCGTCGTCGGACAGGCGGCTCTCGCCCTCCGTGTGCCAGACCACGAAACCCTGAGGCTCCTGCCGGACGAGCAGCACATTGTCCTCGGCCCAGGCGGGCAACAGGCACAAAGCCGTCAGCAGGCCCGCCAGCCGCCGCAAGTAAGACGCGGGGGATATCACGCCTCCCTCCACTTGATCGAGCAACCGATGGACGGAATCTGCTCGCGCGGCCCCGCCCCGGTGAGCGCCACCTGCTTCATCGCCTCGAACAGGTCGCGCCGCGGCCGTCCATTGGCGGCATCGAGCGCCGCCTCCTTGCGCGACTCGTCGAGCCGGCCGCGATACTGCAGCTCCAGGCCGGCATTGAAACCGAAGAAATCCGGTGTGCATACGGCGCCATAGCGGCGGGCGACGGCCTGCGTCTCGTCGAGCACGTACGGGAAAGGAAACTGCCTGGCGCGCGCGATCGCCACCATCTGGTCCCAGGAATCCTCGGGGTAGTCGGCCGGATCATTGCTCATGATCGCGATGCTGCCGATACCGAGAGTCGCCAGTTCTTTCGTGTCGAGCACGATGCGGTCGATCACCGCCTTCACATAGGGACAGTGGTTGCAGATGAACATCACCAGCAGGCCGTTGGGGCCGCGCGCCGTGGCGAGGCTGTAGCGTTTGCCATCGACGCCGGGCAGATCGAAATCGGGGGCTTTCCAGCCAAAATCACATACCGGCGTGGGGGTGCTGACCATCGGGGTCTCCTTTTTATGATTTGACAGGCTCCAGCGACAGGCGCAAGGGTACCTCATCGACGGAGCGGTCGTCCGCCGGCTTGAAAGGCTCCGGCGGCAGCAAGCGGAACTGCTCCGCCGCAATTCCGGCAGCCTTGAGGATTTCCGCCACGGCTTCGCCGCGTCGCTGCGCCAGCGTCTGCAAGCGCTCGTCGGGAACGTCTTCGCGGATGCGCAGGCGCTCGAACAACACGGTGTAGAAATCGGCCCCTTTCAGGCGGGCGACTTCGCTTTCGCTCAGGGTTTTCTTTTCGCGCAGCAGGCCCGACAGCCGCGACATCACCTTGCCGGTCATGCTTTCTTCGAGCTGGCCGGGATTCGCGCTGCGGAATCCCTCTTTCAACGCGGCCAAATCGGCCGTGCCAACGCGCTCCTTGTACAGTTCCTCCAGCGCGGTGCGAATCTTCGGCTGCTGCAGCGACACCGGACCGGGATCGCCCCGTTCCGGTACGCGCTGTCCGGCCTGCGTCAGGACCAGGCGGCGCAGCTGACGATCCTGCAGGGCCAGGCGGTCGATTTCGGCATGCTGGCCGCCCACCGCCAGCAGGAGCCCCGGCCGCTTGCCCATCGCCTCGGCCAGTTTCGCCACCTTCTCGCGCTCCGGCGGGGTAAGCTGCGGCGCACCCGCCTCGAACGCGATGTCCTCGATCGCTTCGCCGCTACCGCCAAACAGGGCACCGAGCGCCCGGAAGGGTGCGGTGACGATCTTGGTCAGCACGTTGGTGATCGCTTTCCAGACCAGTGAGCCATAGCTGAACTGCGGATCGTCGAGACTGCCGGCCACCGGCAGGCCGAGATCAATGCGGCCATCGGCATCCTGCAGCAGGGCGATGGCGAGATCGAGCGGCAGGTTCGTCGCATCCGGGTGCTCGACGTGCTCGCCAAGCGCCAGCTTGTCCATGATGACCTGGTTCTCGCCCTGCAGCTGGCGTTCCTTGATCGTGTATTGCAGGTCGAGCGAGAGCTTGCCCGAATCGATCTTGCGGCCGGCGAAGTGCGCGGTATAAGGCGTCAGGTTGGCCATTTCGACATTGCGGAACTGCACGCGCAGATCGAGCCCGTTGGTCGGGTTGGCCAGCTCGACATGGCCGATCGCGCGCGCCATGCCGTATTCATCCACGGCACCGTCGAGTTCGACCTGCCCAACCGCGCCAGGACGGTTGGACAAGCCGGCGATGCTGCCCTTGAGTTCGTGAATGCGCGTGCCGAACGGCAGGATCAGCGATTCGTCGGCGAAGTCCACCTTGCCCTTGTCGAAACGCAGGCGATCGATATTCACGATAAAAGTCGGTGCTGGCGGGACGGTATGTGGCTCGACGGCTGTTACTGGCGTTGTCGTTTTCAGTTCAGCCGCTGCCGGCTTCTCCCCGCCGGAGGATTTCAATACTTGGGCGAAGTTGATGTTCTTGTCCTTGTCGATATGCAGCCGGGTATTGAGCCCGCCGAGACGCAGCTCGCCCAGATCGAGCGCCGTTTGCGTCAGGTGCAGGTCACGGCTGCCGAAGATCTTCCACGCCAGCAGCGGCTCGTTCTCGCCAGCTTCCATCAGGCGCAGATCACGGACCGCGAACTCGCCCTTCACGTTCGGTCCCTGCTCGTCGTAGATAACCCGGCCGCGCGTCGACAACGTGCCGTCCGCCAGCGTCAGTGTCGTCTGCGTGGCAAGGAAGGGCTGGGCCGGCTGCAACGCCAGATCGCTCAGCTTGAAATTGATATCGGCCGAAACGGTGGCCGGCACCACCTTGCCCTCCCCCTCGAAACGACCGCCCGAACGCACATCGAAAGACAACTTTACGGGCAGCGGCAAGCGCATGTCGTCGCTGATGCCCTCCGCCTCTGCGGCGATGCGGTCGAGCGCCAATTCGATGGCCGGCTGCACGCTCGCCTCCTGCAGGATCACGCCGAGGTCGGCGATCTCGATCCGCCCTACAGTGTAGTGCCAGGGCGCGGCGTCCTCCGCTGCCGCCGCTGCAACCGGTGCCACCGCTGTCGACGCCTCCCCGGTCGGCTCGCTGCTGCCCAGCGACCTGAAGGCCTCTTGCAGGTCGATACTGCCGTCGGCTTTGCGCAGCGCCTGGACCCGTCCTTCGGCGAGCCGGACGTGGCCGATCGCGACATGGCGCCCGGCCAGCGCGACCGTGATGTCGTCGACCGTCAGCGCGCCAAAGCGGGGTGGTTGATCGATGCCGGGCAATGCGAGCGCGCCGCCCGCGATCGCCACCGAGGCCAGCGCGAGTTCCTGGCTGGCCAGCTGGAAACGGCCATCCTTGAGTTCGATGCTCTCGACGCTCGCCACCGGTCCGGCCTCCTCCTTGAGCGCCACGCGCAGGCCGGTCAGCTTCGCCTGGATCTGCTCGACCGTGGCATCGAATCCCTTCGCCTCCGTGCCGCCATTGCCGGCCCGGTAGCTGGCCGACAGGCCCAGCACGCCTTCGGGCGGAACGGGCAGCACCAGCTTCAGGTAAGGCGCGAGCTTGGCGAGTTGCAGGTCGGCGAGGTTGAAGGTGCCCGCCACCATGAGCGGATCGAGATCGATCTGGCCGGCCAGATCGACCTGCGCGCCGAGTGCGGTACGTGCCGAGACATTGAACTTGCCTTCATCGTCCGGCAGCGTGGATAGATCGGCCAACTCGAGATCGAGCGGCGCAATGGTCGTGGCGAAACCCTCGGCAGTGCGTCGGCGATCGGCGTAATCGAGCCTGCCGCCGGCGAGGACGAAGCTACGAATGTCGAGGCGCGGCAGGCCGGTCTTCTCCGCGGGTTGTTCTTCCTCGCTCTTCAGCGCATCGAGGAAGGGCGTCCAGTTCAGCCGGCCCTCGGGCAGCTCAACCAGCGTCGCGGCCGGTCCGTCGAGCCGGATCGCGTCGAACACCAGCGCGCGCTGGGTGAGGCTGGCATTGGAGATATCGACGAAGAGTCCGTCGAAACCGAACAGCGGCTGCCCCGCCGGATCGCTCAACTGCAGCTTGCCGAGGCGCAGGGCGAGCTGGAAGGGATTGAATTCCGGCCGGTCCATGACGAGCCGGTGGCCGGTCCGCTCAGCGACGAACTTCTCTGCCTGCCAGTGCAGCAGGCGCGGCAGCCCCTGCCAGAGCAGGAGCAGCAGCACAGCGATCAGGCCGAGAATGACGAGGGCGATTTTCTTCATGGAAAGCACAGCCAGCTTCATGGCACCGATCCCGCAAAGTCCTTGTGGAATAATGCAGAAATGATACCCCGCTTCCACTGTCCATTTCCTCTGGCACCGGGCGCCCAGATAGAGCTTCCAGAGCAGGCCGCGCACCACGCCATGAAAGTGCTGCGCATGAAGGCCGGCGACAATGTCATCCTCTTCGACGGACGCGGCGGCGAATGGCTGGCCGAAATAGTCGGCGTTGGCCTCAGTGGCAAATGCGCGGCACGGGCGGCATTACGGGAATTCATCGACCGGGATTGCGAATCGCCCCTCGACATCACGCTGGTGCAG
>CAYNCH010000170.1:0-4668 GCA_964395815.1 uncultured Methyloversatilis sp. | reverse complement strand
TGTCGATGCCGGTCTCGATGATGGTCGAGCACAGCAGCAGGTTGTGCTTCTGCTGCGTGAATTCGCGCATCACGCGCTCCAGTTCGCGCTCGGGCAACTGGCCGTGGCCGACGGCGATGCGCGCTTCCGGCAGCAGCTTTTCGAGACGCTCCTTCATGTTCTCGATGGTGTCGACCTCGTTGTGCAGGAAATAGACCTGGCCGCCGCGCTTGAACTCGCGCAGGCAGGCCTCGCGTACTAGCCCGGTCGACCATTTATTGACAAAGGTCTTGATGGCGAGGCGCTTTTGTGGCGGCGTGGCGATGACCGAGAAGTCGCGCAGGCCTTCGAGCGACAGGCCGAGGGTGCGCGGGATTGGCGTGGCGGTGAGCGTCAGCACATCAACCTCGGCGCGCAGGGCTTTCAGCGCCTCTTTCTGCCGCACGCCGAAGCGGTGCTCCTCGTCGATGATGACCAGGCCGAGACGGTCGAACTTGACGTCGGGCTGCAGGAGACGGTGCGTGCCGATGAGAATGTCGATCTTGCCCGCCGCGAGTTGCTGGATGGCCTCGGCCTGTTCATGCTTCGACTTGAAGCGCGAGATTTCGGCGACTTTCACCGGCCAGTCGGCGAAGCGGTCGGCGAAGTTCTGGTAGTGCTGCTCTGCAAGCAGCGTGGTGGGGCAGAGCACGGCGACCTGCTTGCCATCGGCCACGGCGACGAAGGCGGCGCGCAGCGCCACCTCCGTCTTGCCGAAGCCGACATCGCCACAGACGAGCCGATCCATCGGCTTGCCGGCGACCATGTCGGAGATCACTGCACCGATGGCGGCGAGCTGGTCGGGGGTTTCCTCGAAGCCGAAACCGGCGGCGAAGGCTTCGAGATCGTGCGTCTTGAATGAGAACTCATGGCCCTTCCGCGCCGCGCGCTGGGCGTAAAGGTGCAGCAATTCGGCGGCGGTGTCGCGTACCTGCTCGGCAGCCTTCTTCTTGGCCTTGTCCCACTGGCCCGAGCCAAGCGTATGCAGTTGCACCGCCTCGGGATCGACGCCGCTGTAGCGCGAAATGACTTCGAGCTGGGCGACGGGGACGTAGAGCTTCGTCTCGTTGGCGTATTCGAGGTGGAGAAATTCCTCCTCGCCGCTGCCCAGGTCCATGTGCACGAGGCCGAGATAGCGACCGATGCCGTGGTTTTCGTGGACCACTGGATCGCCGATTTTGAGCTCGGAAAGGTCGCGCAGCCAGCCTTCGAGGTTGGCGCGGCGCGCATCGGAACGCTTGTGGCGCGGGCGGGCGGTCGCCGCATACAGCTCGTTTTCGGTGACGACGGCGAAGTCGTCGAGTTTGAACCCGCCGGAGACAGGCGCGTGGGCGAGCGAGAGGCGCGCCTCACCGGCAAGGAAAGCGGCGAAATCCGGGACGATCGCTGCGTGGAGATCGTGTTCGGCCAGATACTCGTTCAAGGTCTCGCGCCGGCCGGGCGATTCGGCGAGCAACAGCACGCGCTGCGGCGTGGCGTCGAGGAAGGTGCGCAGCGCGGCGACGGGATCGTCGGCCTTGCGGTCGACGGCGAGGTTGGGCAAACCGGTCGCCGTCTCCGCTGGGCTGAGCGAGCCGGCTACCGCCGTCTCGCGAGCGCCGACTTTCAGCGTGTATTGTGCGAAGGTGTTCGCGGCGACGAAGAACTCCTCGTCGCGCAGGAACAGATCCTGCGGCGGCAGGATGGGGCGCGATTTGTCGCCGCCGAGCAGTTTGTGGCGCGCTTGCAGGTCGGTCCAGAATTCGGCGAGGGCGCCGGCTACGTCGCCGTGCAGCAGCAGCGTGGCACCATTTTCGCCTTGGGGCAGATAGTCGAAAAGTGTTGCGGTTTCGTCGAAAAACAACGGCAGGTAATACTCGATGCCGGCGGGCAGGATGCCGTTCGATACGTCCTTGTAGAGTGAAATGCGCGAGGCATCGCCCTCGAAGGTTTCGCGGAAGCGCTGGCGGAATTTCGTTCGTCCTGCTTCGCCGGCCGGCATCTCGCGTGCCGGCAGCAGGCGGATTTCGGGTACCGGATAAAGCGTACGCTGTGAGTCGACGTCGAAGCTGCGCAAGGTTTCGATTTCGTCGTCGAACAACTCGATACGGTAGGGCAGGACGGTCCCCATCGGAAAGAGGTCGACGAGACCGCCACGCACGCTGTACTCGCCGGGAGCAACCACTTGCGTGACATGCTGGTAGCCGGCCAGCGTCATCTGTGCGCGAAACTTGTCGAGGTCGAGGCGATCCTTCTGCTTCATGAAGAAGGTGTGGGCAGCAAGGTAGCTCGGCGGTGCAAGGCGTGTCGCGGCGGTCGACGCGGAGATGATCAGTACATCGCACTGCCCCTGACTTACTGCAAAGAGCGTCGCAAGGCGCTCCGAAATCAGGTCCTGATGCGGCGAAAAATGGTCGTAGGGCAGGGTTTCCCAGTCGGGCAGGAGGTGCGCGCGCAGTCCGGGGGCGAACCAGCCGATTTCCTCGGCGAGGCGCTGGGCTTCGAGCGGCGTCGCGGCAATGACGGCGAGCGGTTTATGAAGGGCGGCCAGGCGGGAAAGTATGAGCGTGTCGGCCGAACCGGCTAGGGCAGGGATGGCGACGCGCTGGCCGATCCTGGGGGGGGCAGGCAAAGACAGCATGGTCTTCATGGTTGAGGCGGGGTGGGCAGTGATTATCGCATCAGAAACCTAGCGTGCTCCGCGAGGGCAGCGCAGGCGAACAAGGTAATATCGGGCATCGGTATTCCTGTGCTTCGCCAGAGCCTCCATGTCATTCGACCCGCGTCGGCCATCCCGGTTTAGCTCTACCGCCATTGAGCACGGTGAGAGATTGCGTAGAGCGCACAAGAGACGATTTCTTGCGGGCATCTCGCAGATCCTGGCAGGATGGTTGGCGGTGACCGCCTGCATCGCACAACAGGCGCAGCCGTTGTCGGGAATGGCCACAGAGTATGACTCGCTCATGGTGCTGATCGGCGATGCGCGCATCGTCATGCTGGGCGAGGCGACGCACGGCAGCCGCGAGTTTTACCGTGAGCGGGCGCGTATCACGCAGCGTCTGATCGAGGAAAAAGGGTTTGACGCTGTTGTTCTGGAAGCCTCATGGGAGCCGGTGCGACGCATGGACGCCTACATTCGCGGCGAGGCTGGCGATATCTCGGCGCTCGATGCAATGAGCGACTTTCGCCGTTTTCCCCGCTGGATGTGGCGCAACGCCGGGATGCGCGATTTTCTCGCCGCGCTGCGTGAGCTGAATGCCCGACGGCGCGATCCGCTACGCATCTACGGCATGGATCTGTACAGTGTGCCCGAGTCTGCGGATGCCGTGGTGCGTCAGGTCGCGCGGCATTCGATCACGGCGGCCGAGCAGGCACGACGACGCTATGCCTGTTTCGATGCATACCGCAGCGAACCACAGTTCTACGGCCGGGATGCCGAGGCCGGGAGCATTCGTCCTTGCGACGCAGCGGCGGCGGAACAGCTTGCGGAGATGGTCGCTGCCGTAACGGATGACGAGGCGTTTGCCGCGTGGCAGAGCGCTCGTGTCGTCAGCAGCGGCGCACAGTATTACCGGGCGATGTACCGCTCCGAGGAGCCTTCGTGGAATGTGCGGGAACGGCATATGGCCGATACGATCACCCAGGTGCTGGAGCGTCTGGATCGCGCGACGGCAGGGTCTGCGAAGGTGGTTGTGTGGGCGCACAACATTCACCAGGGCGATGCGCGGGCGACGAGCCAGGCGGAGTTCGGCGAAGTCAGCCTGGGGCAGGTCATGCGCGAGCGCTATGGCGAAGCTGCCGTCCTGGTCGGTTTCTCCACATACCGCGGAGAGGTGCGTGCCGCATCAAGCTGGGGTGCCGAGGACCGCGTCCAGCCGCTGCTTGCGGCCCTGCCGGAAAGCTGGCCACAACTTGTGCGTGCGCTCCGGCCGGCCGAAGCGCACGACTTCATCGTGTTCCTGCGCGGCCGTTCGGACGATGATTTCCTGTGCGAACGTCGCCTCGACCGGGCGGTCGGGGTCAATTATCTGCCGCTCGACGAGCTGAACAGCCATTACTACCACACTCGGCTCTGTCGGCAATTCGACGCGCTGATCCACATCGAGGTGACAAGCGCCATCGATACCCTGAAACACCCCTGATCGGGCCGTCCCGCCAGCGCCGACTTTTATCCTGCGAAAAACTCCCGAACCTTGTCGAGCCAGCCCTGCGCTTTGGGATTGTGCTTGGCGGCGTTGCCCTGGCTGATGTCCTCGAATTCGCGCAGCAGTTCCTTCTGCCGGTCGGTCAGGCTTACCGGCGTTTCAACGACGACATGGCAGAGCAGGTCGCCGTGGCCGATCGAGCGCACGCCCTTGATGCCCTTGCCGCGCAGGCGGAATACCTTGCCGGTCTGCGTTTCGGCGGGCACCTTGAGGCGGGCGACGCCGTCGAGCGTGGGGATCTCGATTTCGCCGCCGAGCGCCGCGGTGGTGAAGCTGACCGGCATTTCGCAGTGCAGGTCGTCGTGGTCGCGCTGGAATACCGGATGCTGCCTGAGATGGACCTGGACGTAGAGGTCGCCGGGCGGGCCGCCATTGACGCCGGGTTCGCCCTCGCCGGAGAGGCGGATGCGATCGCCCTCGTCGATGCCGGCGGGAATCTTGACCGAGAGGGTCTTGTGCTGCTTGA
>CAYNCH010000169.1:0-4668 GCA_964395815.1 uncultured Methyloversatilis sp. | reverse complement strand
TGGCGACCCTGACGATCGCACGCCAGGCGGCTGCCGCAGGCATCGAGGTCGTGATCACCTCGGTCGTCGACTCGGCCATCGGCGTCATGGCGGCCGCCCATCTCGCCGCGGCCATCTCGTCCGCCACGGCACCCCGCCTCGCCCATGGACTCGGCACCTCGTCCTGGCTCGCTGCCGATGTGGCGGCTACGCCTGTCATAGCCAAGGGTCGCCTGCAGTTGCCCGATAATCCCGGCCTCGGCATCCGGGCCTGACGAGTGCGGGTCCTTCGGCCGGACGAGGACGGGTAACATTCGGCCGAACGCAATACCCATAAAAAGCCGCGCGATCGATGCGGCCGCCACAGAACCATAGAACCACAGAGAGAGGCAGCATTGAAGCATCCGGAATTGCACATTCCCGCCGTGCTGGCGCAATTGCCGCTGTTCGGGGAACTGGACAACACCGTGCAAGCGCGCCTCGCGCAGGCATCCCGCGAGCGGCGCTACGCGAAGGGGGAAACCATCTTCAGGATGGGCGAGTCCCCGAGCGGACTGTTCATCGTCACGGACGGCCTCGTCAAGGAGGCCTGCACATCACCGGACGGCCGGGAAAAAATTCTCGAACTGATCGACGCCCCGCACAGTTTCGGCGAGTCCGCGCTGTTTCTCGATACGCCCTACCCCTACTTCGCAGCCGCGCTGGCCGATACCCGGGTGTTGCACATCGACAAGGCCACGCTGCTCGAACTCGCCTTCACCCAGACGCCGCTGGCCCGGCGGCTGGTGCAACTGCTGGCAAAACGGGTGCTGGCGCTGATCCGCGACCTGGAGACCTACGCCACCCAGCGCAATGTCCAGCGTGCCGCCTGCTACCTGCTCGAACGCTGTGACGAAACGACGGAAAACCAGCCGATCGAAAACCAGGCGAACATCACCCTGCCGACCTCGAAAGTCGTCATCGCCTCGCGCCTCGGCATGACGCCCGAAACGCTGTCGCGCAACTTGCGCGACCTCGCCGATGCCGGGCTGATTACCGTGCGCGGCAACCGCATCCGCATCCGCGATATCGCACGCCTCAAGCTGTTCGCCGCCTGAGCGGCAACAGGAAGCTATCGGAACGGTCGCCGGGCGGAAGACATTGATCTGCCTCATGCGCCGCCGCGGCGGGGCCACGTAAAATTCGCGCATGCAGATCTTCCACGCCTGGCTCCGGCGCGCACCAGCGCACGCGACCGCGCTCGTCCTTCCGGACGGCACGACCGCCCGCTTCGCCGACCTTGCGGCACAGGCAGGCACATCCGGCCTGCAGGTGCTCGCCGGCGATGCCACGACGCTCGCCAGCGGCATGATCGCCGCCGGGCTGGGCGGTGGTACCTGTCTGCCCCTGCCCCCCGGCATCGCCCCGGTCGACCGCCACAGTCTCGTCACCCTCGCCCGGGCTGCGGCACGCACCGAACTAGCCCTGATCATCACGACGAGCGGCTCGACCGGTACGGCGAAGGGCGTACGCCTGCCATGGCGCGCGGTGGCGGCGGCCAGCCGCATGAGCATGCGTGCGCTCGACCTGCGGCCGGGCGATGCCTGGCTCGCCTGCCTGCCGCTGCATCACGTCGGCGGCGCGATGATCCTGTATCGCTGCCTGCGCGCCGGAGCCACCGCCGTAGTGCATGACGGCTTCGACGCTGCCGCGGTCGCACACGCGCTTGCGGCCCGCCGCATCACCCACGTCTCGCTGGTACCGCCGATGCTCGCCGCACTGCTCGATGCCGCCGTCCCGCCGGCGCCGACTTTGCGCTACGCGCTGGTCGGCGGAGCCGCATTGCACGACAGCCTGCTGGAACGCGCTCGCGCCGCCGGGTGGCCGGTCCGCACGACCTGGGGCATGAGCGAGACCTGCGCCACCGCGACGGTAGACGGTTGGCCGCTGCCCGGCGTGCGCGTCCGGCTGGCCGCCGCCGGCACGCTGGAAGTCGCCTCGCCGGCGCGCATGGCCGGCTATCTCGGCCAGCCGGATGTGGATTCCGCGACCAGCGAATGGCTGACGACGAACGATCTCGGCGCCCTCGACCCGGACGGCCGCGTGCGCATCATCGGCCGTGCCGACGACGTGCTCGTCTCGGCCGGAGTGAATGTGCATCCGCTGGAGGTGGAAGCGCGCCTCGCCGCTTGCCCCGGGGTACGGGAAGCGGGCGTAACCGGCCTCGCCGACCCCGTCTGGGGCGACGTGATCGCCTGCGCCTACGAGGGCGAGGCGGGCGAAGCCGCCCTCGACGACTGGTGCCGCGCGCACCTGTCCTCCGCGCGCCGCCCGCGCCGTTTCCTGCGTGTCGCCCGCCTGCCGCGCACCGCCAGCGGCAAGCTCGACCGCCGCGCCCTGCCGGGGCTCTGGTCATGATCGACTGGTCCGCCATCGCCCGCGAACTTGCACAACTCGCCGCCTCGGCCCGGCCCGCACGGCTGTTGAGCATCACCGTGACGCTGCCGTGCCGGCCGGAATGCGATTTTTCCGCAAGCGACAACTGGTGCGTCTGGCGGCGGCCGGAACGCGATCTGGCGCTCTACGGAACCGGTCAGGCTTTCGTCACCACCAGCGCCGGCGAAGGCCGGTTCGCCGCATTGCACGCCGCCCAGCGCGGCCTGGCCGCCACGTGGCGCTATCGCGGCCCGGCACCGCGCGCCTTCGTCGGCTTCGCCTTCGCGCCGGACGGCGGCGCACCACTGCCCAACGCACGGCTCTGGGTGCCCGAACTGCTGCTCGGCGAACAAAGCGGCGTGACCACGCTCACGCTCTCCTGCGCTGCCGGCGATGCCGCGGCGGCGCCGGCCCGCTGGCGGACACTCTGGCAGGCGCTCCAGGCGGAACGCCATGCCGTCCTGCCGGCACCGACTTTTCATGCAGCACAGCACCCGCTCGCCGACGAAGCCTTCCTTGCGCGCGGCCGCGCGGCCCTGCGGGCCATTGCGGCCGGCGATGCCGAGAAACTCGTGCTGACGCGCGCGGTGCGCCTCCAGGCCGACCGCCCGGTCGCCGTCGCGCCGGTGCTGGATGCGCTGGCTGAACGCCACCCCGCCTGCGCGACCTTCGGCGTGGGGCAGGCAGGCCATGCCTTCGTCGGCGCATCGCCCGAGACCCTGCTGGCGCTGGACGGCGAACGGGTCGTCGTCGATGCGCTCGCTGGTACGGCATGGCAGGCCTCGGCACGCACGCTCGGCGATGACAAGAATCGCCGCGAGCACGATTTTGTTGCCCATGCCGTGGCCGATGCGCTCGCCGCCCATTGCCGCGACATCGTCGTGCCCGCCGTGCCCGAGGTGATGCAACTGAACGCGCTAACCCACCTGCGCCGTCGCGTCACGGCCCGCCGCCCCGCAGACCTGTCGGCACTCGACCTCATCGCCCGGCTGCATCCCACGCCCGCCGTCGGCGGCGTGCCGGGCCAAGCCGCGCTCGACTGGCTGACCTGCCACGGCGACCAACGCGCTGCCTGGTACACCGGCGGCATCGGCTGGATCGACGCGGCGGGTGACGGCGACATCGCCGTCGCCCTGCGCTGCGGGCTGATCGAGCAGGACCTCGCCACGCTGTACGCCGGCGCCGGCTTCGTCGCCGGTTCCGACCCCGAACAGGAACTCGCCGAGACCGAGGCGAAGTTTTCCGCCATGCGCGAGGCGCTCGTGACCCGTGCGCGTGCAAGCGCCACGCGCAATGCCGCGTGAATGCCACATGAATACCGCTGAAGCCAATCTGGCCTGGGCCGACGCCTTCATCGCGGCGCTCGCCGCCGCCGGCATCGGCCATGTCGCCTTCGGCCCCGGCGCACGTTCGGCACCACTCGCCGCCGCCTGCCTGCGCCGTCCGGAAATCATCTGCCACGTCATCAACGACGAACGCGCCGCCGGCTTCTTCGCGCTCGGCATCGGCAAGGCGACCGGCCGGCCCGCGGCCGTGCTGACCACCTCGGGCACCGCGGCGGCCAACCTGCTGCCGGCGATCATGGAGGCGAACCTCGCCGCCGCGCCGCTGCTAGTGCTGACCGCCGACCGGCCACCCGAAGCGGTGGGCTGGGGGGCGAACCAGACCGTCGACCAGATCAGGCTCTACGGCACACAGGTACGCGCCTTCCACGCGCAGCCCGTCGCCAGCGAAGCGCTCGACAACGACTACCTGTGCGCCCTGGCGGCCCGGCTGGTCGCGGAATGCCGCCACCCCCTTGCCGGTCCGGTGCATGCCAATCTGCCGTTCCGCGAACCGCTGCTGCCGGAAGTCATTCCCGCACCGCCCGTGCTACCGCAGCCCCTCGCCCTCCATGCGCCGGCGCCGGACCTGCCGGAAAACCTCGCGGACATCGCAGCGCAACTCTCCGGCCGACCGGGGGTGATCGTCTGCGGCGAGGGGCGCTATGCGTCCGGCTTCGCGGCGGCCGTCACGCAACTCGCTGCCCGCCTCGCGGCCCCGGTCATCGCCGAACCGCTCGCCAACCTGCGCCACGGCACACACGACAAGTCGTTCATCCTCGCGCACGCAGCCCGCTTTTTGCGCGATGCGTCGTTGCCAAATCCCGACTGGATCCTGCGCTTCGGCGCCTTCCCCGTTTCACGCACGCTGGAACGCTGGCTGGCGAGCCAGCGACAGGCCCATCACCTGCTGGCGGCGCCCCCGGGATGCTGGCCCGATCCCCTGTGCAGC
>CAYNCH010000168.1:0-4687 GCA_964395815.1 uncultured Methyloversatilis sp. | reverse complement strand
CCACGGCGAAGTCCTGCGCATTGATCGCATCGATGGTGGAGCTGCCGAGTCCGGGGATGCCGAAAAATGCCTCGATCAGCAGACTGCCCATGAACAGCGTCGGGATCAGCACGACCGCGCCGGTCAGGATCGGGATCAGCGCGTTGCGCAGCACATGGCGGAACAGCACGTAGCGCTCGGCCAGGCCCTTCGCCCGGGCAGTGCGCACATAGTCGCGCGTGTACTCTTCGAGGAAGATCGTGCGGTACCAGCGTGCCGACGAGCCGATGCCGGCCAGCACGCTGACGATCACCGGCAGGATCACGAACTTTGCCGCCGACAGCCCTTCGGCGTAGCCGGAAATCGGCACCAGGTGCCAGACCTTCGAGACCAGCCACTGGCCGCCGATGATGTAAAACAGCCCCGAGATCGACATCATCGCCACGCACAGCACGACGCCGGCGAAGTCGAGATAGGTCGCACGGAAATAGACGAGCAGCAGCGCGAACGAAATCGCCGCGAACAGGCCAAGCACGAACACCGGCACGGCCACTGCCAGGCTCGGTCCCATGCGCAGCCTGATCTCGCGTGCGATGTCGCGACCATCGTCGGCGCGCCCGAAGTCGAGGACGAACATCCGTACCGACTTGGCGAAAAAGACGGTATCGGTCAGCGTATCCGTGCCCTGCCCGGCGCCGTTCCAGAACAGCGGCTTGTCGTAGCCGCGCTCTGCTTTCCAGCGTTCGATGGCCTCCGGCGTGACGCGTTTCACACCCAGCTGCATGCGCGCCATGTCGTCCGGCGTATTGACGACGAAGAACAGCGCGAAGGTGATGACATTCACGCCGATCAGGATCGGCAGGGCGTAAAGCAGGCGGCGAATCAGGTAGGCGAGCATCGTCGGCGACTATACCAAGGCAGACGCTAGAATTTCGTTCCCAAAACCATAACAGAGGAAACCCCCATGACCCCAGGCATCCGTTTGCTCGCCGTACTCGCCGGCCTTGCGCCATGTTTTGCCGCCGCCCAGGAAATGAGCGCCCCGCAGGCCCTCGAAGCTGCCCGCGCCGGCAAGGCGACCCTGATCGACATCCGTACCCCGCCGGAGTGGAAACAGACTGGCGTGGCCCAGGGCGCCACGCTCATCAACATGCTCCATCCACGCGGCGCACAGGGTTTTCTCGACGAGGTGCTGGCAAAAGTCGGCGGCGACCGGACGGCGCCGATCGTCCTGATCTGCCGCACCGGCAACCGCACGACGCAGGTGCAGCGCTTCTTGCAGGGCCAGGGCTTCACACAGGTCTATCACGTGCCGGAAGGCATGGCCGGCAGCCGTGCCGGCCCGGGCTGGCTGTCGCGCAAGCTGCCGACCGAAGCCTGTTCAGTCTGCTGAGTTTCCGGCCACGATCTCCACTTCGGCATCGCAGTCGCAGCCGTGGCCGGCGGCGATCCAGCGCCGCACCAGGCGCTGCGGCAGCCAGCGCGCCACGCCGGTGGGCGCGACGACCAGCCCGCAGACATAACGGTCGCCCTGCCACGTCAGCGCCGGACAGGTGCCCCGGCGATGGCCGAGCAGCAAGCGGCTCAACGGGCAGGGCGCCAGCACGCAGCACACGCCGCAGCCGTTGCAGGGCACGCCGGGTTCCGGCTTCGCCGGCGCGGCCGCGTGCAGCTTGATCCTCATTCCAGCCGGAACTCGACCGGCAACAACACCTGGCGTCGGCCGCCGGGCAGTGCCGCAATGCGCGTCGCCGCCCGCAGCGCCGCGTCGTCGAGCAGGGCATGGCCGGACGAACCGGCCACCTCGACCGCCGTGATGCGCCCGGCGGCATCCAGCATCAACAGCAGCACGACCCGCCCTTCGAGCCCGGCGTCGATCGCCGCGCGCGGATAGATTTCCTCGTGCATCAGGGCGGCGAGTGCCGCATCCAGTTCGCGCCCCTGCAGTTCGCGCGGCAGCGGAAGCCTTTTGCCGGGGAAAGTCGGCGCCGGCGGGACGGCCGTGGCTGGCGGTGGCATGATCGCAGCGGGCTCCGGCAACTCCGGATAGGTTGCCAACCGGCTTGCAAAATCCGGCAGGGGGAGTTCGACCTGCAGCGGGGGAGATGCGACGACGGCCGGGGGAGAGATCAACCCGTTCGCAGGCAGCAGCACGATCAGGTGGAACACAACGCTCACCGCCAGCGCCAGTCCGAACCGGACATTCCGCTGTTGCGCCGGTACCGGTATATCGGAGCTCCACACCATCG
The DNA here is from genome assembly GCA_964395815.1 of uncultured Methyloversatilis sp. Taxonomy (GTDB): domain Bacteria; phylum Pseudomonadota; class Gammaproteobacteria; order Burkholderiales; family Rhodocyclaceae; genus Sulfuricystis. The sequence goes on along the minus strand of CAYNCH010000168.1, from coordinate 2,459 downwards.
CCGTCATGATGAAGCAATGCTACCGCAGCGCGCTAGACTGCGCGCCTGCGAAACCCCGATTCCCGCCTCATGCGCCGCCCCCCCTTCCTCCGCCTTCTCTGCTGCCTGCTTGCCGCCGGCTGGCTCGCCGGCCCGATTCATGCCGAACTGCCCGATCCCACCCGCTTCTCGGTGCGGCTCGAACTGGGCGATGTCGCGCAAGCGCAGCGCTGGCTGGACGCAGGGCTCGACCCCGACTTCGAAGGCACATTGATCGGCACCGGGCTGATGATCGGCGCCTGGGAGGGCAACATCGCACTGATGGAATTGTTCGCCAGCCGCGGGGCCGATCTCCAGCGCACCAACCGCTTCGGCGAGACCGCGCTGATGCTGGCGGCCTGGAAGAACCAGCGTGAAGCGATGCGCTGGCTGCTGGCGCGCGGTGCAGCCCCCAACCGCACCGCACGCGAATGGACGGCGCTGCATTACGCGACCTTTGCCGGCCACGGCACGCTGGTCGACGACCTGCTGGCGGCCGGCGCCGATGTCAATGCACGTTCGACCAACGGGTCCACCGTCGTGATGATGGCTGCCCGCGAGGGCCATGCCGACCTCGCACAGCGCCTGCTCGCCGCCGGCGCCAACCCGACGCTGAAAAACGACTTCGGCGACGATGCCGTGGCCTGGGCGATGCGCCAGGGCAACTATGCGATCGCCAAATCCTTCACCAGCGCCGCCAACTTCGCGGAACTCGCACGCACGACGGCCGCCGATCCTGCGCCACCCGTGCGCTCCATTCCTGCCCCGGACGTCGTCGAAGAACATTTGCGCATGGCGCGCCTGGCCGAATCGCGTGGCAACCGCCAGGAGGCGCTGGCGACATATCGCAAGGCGCTCGCCGCCCTCAAGGCCCAGCAGGCGCCCCAGACGAATCAGGCGGGGAAGTCCCTGGCTTCCGGCGCACCGACTGCCCTGGTGATCCGGGCAAAACGCAAGCAGCCCGAACAGCAGATCATGTCCTTCACCTATTCCGGTGAAGCCGGCGCGGCCGAAGAGCTCGACGACCTGCTCGGCAAGGCACGCGCCGCCGAGATGGCGGGCCGTCGCCAGGAGGCTCTCCGGCTCTATCGGGAACTCGCGGCACGCATTCGTTCCGGCACGGAAAAATCAAAATAAACCATGCTTATCGTTTCATATAAAGATAAGCACTTGGACAAACAGAAACCGCAGGAAGAATATTCATAGGTTTTGCCTGCAGTCTATTTCTGAAAGCTCAACCCATGTCCTCGCCCCCGCATCCACAGCCGCTGGTCTGGAATTCCTCGGCCGCCATCGGCATCACCGCCATTGACGATCAGCACGCCCGGCTATGTCATCTGGCCAATCGTCTGCTCGACCATCCCGATGCGCCGGGCCACGACGAGCATGTGGTGGATATCCTGACCGACTTGGGCAGGTTTCTCATGCTGCATTTCCAGACCGAGGAAGAGCACATGCAAAGGCTGGGCATGCCGGCGGATGAAATTGCCAGCCATCGGCAAGCGCACAACAGGATCATCGATCAGTATGCGGAACTGAATCTGGCGGCTGTCCGGGGGCAAACACATACAGCGACCGAAATTTTCCGGCTGGTCAGGCACTGGGTCAGCGACCATCTCGACATGGACGACCTGCAGATCAGGGCATACACCCCGAACCCGGGGCTTCAGCCGGTCGCCTGATACCTGCTCACGATGGTTTTTAGTCCGCCCGCGGCAGGCGCGGGGCCGTCTCGACTGGCGCCAGGTCGCGAATCTCGCGGTCGCCCGCCACGGCCTGGAGTTCGCGGAAGCGGCGCGCGCTGACGAGCACACGGCTTTCCAGCGAGGACGTGGCCTTGTTGTAGGCACCGACCGCTTCGGCGAGGTTCTTGCCGACGCCCGACCAGTGATCGGCCAGCGTACCGAGCCGGTCGTACAGTTCCTTGCCGAGCTGGGAGATCTTCTGGGCATTTTCGGCCAATGCCTCCTGTTGCCAACCGTAGGCAGCCGCACGCAGCAGGGCGATCAGCGTGGTCGGTGTCGCGAGGATGACGCGTTGCTCCACACCGCTTTCGATCAGGGCGGGATCGGCTTCCAGCGCGGCGCTATAAAACATTTCGCCGGGCAGGAACAGCACGACGAAATCCGGCGCGGGCTGAAATTGTTCCCAGTAGGATTTCTTCGACAGCCTGGCGATATGGTCGCGCACGTGGCGCGCGTGGTCGGCCAGTTTTTTCCTGCGCGTATCATCGTCCTCGGCATCGATGGCATCGAGATAGGCCGCCAGCGGCGCCTTGGCGTCGACGACCAGCTGTTTGCCGCCCGGCAGACGCACGATCAGGTCAGGCCGCAACTTGCCGTCCTCGCCATCCGCGCTCGCCTGCTCGTAAAAATCGCAATGATCGAGCATGCCGGCCATTTCGACGACGCGCTTGAGCTGCAGTTCACCCCAGCGGCCGC
>CAYNCH010000167.1:0-4703 GCA_964395815.1 uncultured Methyloversatilis sp. | reverse complement strand
TCTTCGTCTTCATCTTCGGCATCGAAGATTCTCCTTATGACATGTCTGCCAGGTGTCCCCCACCTCGGGAGCGCTTGATGACCTGCAGCCACTTCTTCTTGTCCCTCGACTCTCGGCCAGGGACAAAAAACTCAATGTTTCTTCTTGCTCGGTGCCAGCACCATAATCAACTGGCGGCCTTCCATCTTTGGAAACTGTTCGACGACAGCCTGTTGTTCCAAATCAGTCTTGATTCTTTCCAGCATGCGCATACCGATCTCCTGGTGCGCCATTTCACGCCCACGAAAACGCAAGGTGATCTTCGCCTTGTCGCCTTCGCCCAGAAACTTTATGACGTTGCGCAACTTGATCTGGTAGTCGTTTTCGTCTGTACCGGGACGAAATTTCACTTCCTTGATCTCGACGATCTTCTGCTTCTTTCTGGCCTCGGCAGCGCGCTTCGCTTCCTGGTACTTGAACTTGCCGAAGTCCATCAGACGACAAACCGGGGGTACCGCCATCGGGGCAATCTCGACGAGATCCACCTCCGCTTCCTCCGCCATCAGCAACGCCTGGCGTGCTGAAACAATTCCGAGTTGCTCGCCTTCGATCCCGATCAAGCGGATTTCCGGTGCCGTGATTTCCTCGTTGAGGCGCTGCGTCTTTTCCTGAGCGATGGCCTATTTCTCCTTAACAATAATCGATCAAGTCGCCAAACCCTTACTGCCGCATTCCTGCAGCAGGCGTACAACCAACGCATCCGGGGACATTTGCCCGAGATCCTGATTGCCCCGGGCACGCAAGGCGACCAACCCGTCGGCTTTTTCCTTGTCGCCGACAACGACGAGGTAAGGCCGCTTCAAAATGCTGTGTTCGCGGATTTTATAGTTGATCTTTTCACCGCGCAAATCGCAGTCGACCCGCAGACCGGCATCGCGCATCTTTTTCGCCACACTCTCCGCATAGTCCGCCTGGCCCTCCGAGATGCTCATCACTACAACCTGAACCGGCGCCAGCCACAACGGTAGCGCCCCGGCATGGTTTTCGATCAGGATACCGATGAAGCGTTCAAGCGAACCGAGGATCGCCCGGTGCAACATCACTGGGGTATGACGTGCATTGTCCTCACCAACATACTCCGCCCCAAGACGGCCGGGCATCGAAAAATCCACCTGCATCGTGCCGCATTGCCAAGAACGGCCGATCGCATCCTTGATGTGAAACTCGATCTTCGGGCCGTAGAAAGCACCTTCGCCCGGTAGCTCTTCCCACTCCAGACCACTGGCACGCAAACCGGCGCGCAGCGCTTCCTCGGCCTTGTCCCAGAGGTCATCCGCACCGACGCGGCTATCGGGACGCAAGGCCAGCTTGACGGCGACAGCGGTGAAGCCGAAGTCGGCATAGACGCGGCGCACGAGGTCGTTGAAGGCGGTCACTTCCGGCTGGATCTGGTCTTCGGTGCAGAAAATGTGGCCGTCATCCTGGGTGAAACCGCGCACCCGCATCACACCGTGCAGCGCTCCGGACGGCTCGTTGCGATGGCAAGAGCCAAATTCGCCGTAGCGCAGTGGCAGGTCGCGGTAGGAACGCACATCCGTGTTGAAGATTTGCACGTGACCGGGACAGTTCATCGGCTTCACCGCGTAGTCGCGCTTTTCCGACTCGGTGGTGAACATGTTGTCCTTGTAATGCTCCCAGTGACCCGACTTCTCCCACAGGCTGCGGTCGAGGATCTGCGGACAACGCACCTCTTGATAGCCGTTGTCGCGATAGACCTTGCGCATGTACTGCTCCACTTCCTGCCACACCGTCCAGCCATGTGGGTGCCAGAACACCAGGCCGGGCGCCTCGTCCTGCAGGTGGAACAGATCAAGCTGCTTGCCAAGCTTGCGGTGGTCGCGTTTTTCGGCCTCCTCCAGCATGTGCAGGTAGGCGTCGAGTTCTTCCTTTTTTGCCCAGGCCGTGCCGTAGACGCGCTGCAACTGGGCATTCTTGGCATCGCCACGCCAGTAAGAGCCGGCCACCTTCATCAGTTTGAAGTGTTTCAGCCTGGCGGTCGAAGGCACGTGCGGGCCGCGACACAGGTCGATGAAACCTCCTTCGCGGTACAGCGACACATCTTCACCGGCGGGGATCGCCGCGATCAGTTCGGCCTTGTAATGCTCGCCGATGCCCTTGAAGAACTCGACGGCCCTGTCGCGCGGCCAGACTTCACGCGTGACGGGAAAGTCCTTCTTCGCCAGCTCGGCCATGCGCTTTTCGATGGCGGCGAGGTCTTCCGGCGTCAGCGGCCGGCAGGCAAAGTCATAGTAGAAACCGTTGTCGATCACCGGGCCGATGGTCACCTGTGCATCGGGAATCAACTCCTTGAGTGCATAGGCCAGCAGGTGCGCGGTGGAGTGACGGATGATTTCGACGCCTTCGGCATCCTTGTCGGTGACAATGGCGAGTGATGCATCGGCAGCAATGGCGTGGGAGGTGTCGACCAGCTTGCCATCCACCTTGCCGGCCAAAGCGGCCTTGGCCAGACCGGCCCCGATCGAGGCGGCCACTTCCGCGACTGTCAGCGACTGCGGATATTCGCGTTTGGAACCATCAGGCAAGGTGATGACCGGCATGAGCACACTCCACGAAAGAAAAACGCGCCTTGCGGCGCGTCCTAGGGTATTTCTGGCGGAGTGGACGGGACTCGAACCCGCGACCCCCGGCGTGACAGGCCGGTATTCTAACCGACTGAACTACCACTCCGCGTCGGCCTTCGATTAATCGAAGGCGCGCATTCTAACAGAATCCGAGATTTCGCCAAGAGATATTTTTAAAATTCATGGCGCCCGCGGCATCTTTAAGCACGAACAGGGCGCTTGGCAAGCTTGCGTTGCAGGGTGCGTCGATGCATCTTCAGGGCACGGGCAGTCGCAGAAATATTGCCATCATTCTCGCGCAGGATGCGCTGGATGTGCTCCCACTCCAGGCGATCGACCGATAGAGGATCCGCAGGGGTGAAAACTTCAGGATGCTCGCCTACTTCCGGAATATCCATTGCGGCAATGATCGCGTCAACCTCGACAGGTTTCGCCAGGTACTGCGTTGCACCGAGCTTGATTGCCTCGACAGCAGTAGCGATACTGGCATACCCAGTCAGCACAATGATCTGGCACTCGGGTGCAATCTCCAGCAAGGGCTGGATTAGATTCAGGCCGGAAACGCTCCCCAGGTTCAAGTCGAGCACCACCGCATCCGGCGCTTGCTGGCTGGCCGCCGACAGGGCACCTTCAGCATCTACGGCGGCAGTAACCTCATAGCCACGCCGGGTCAAGGCCCGCACGAGTACTCCGTTGAAAACCGGATCGTCATCAACTACGAGTATCGATTCTGTCATGCGCTTTTTCCTTTCCTTTCAGGTATCGCCATGAGGCCACTAAGCGGCAATTCGATCATGGCTGTGGCACCCGTTTCGACATTCCCAAGAAGCAATCGCCCCCCCAGGCGCTCGACCGCGGCTCGTGTCAACCAAAGACCGATTCCCGTACCGGTTGCATGCATGGGCAGCGGCTCAGCGCCACAGCGACGCAATATGTCTGGAGGGAAACCCGGGCCGCTATCGTGTATTGCAACACGCAGACTGACGTCATCCCAGTCCACCAGAAGACGGATGCCGTGTAGCGAAATTTTTGCCGCATTGTTGAGCAGATTGAATATCGCCTGCTCGACCATCGCAGAAGGAAACACGTGTGGCGGTTTTTCCTTGGCAATGGCTACAAGGATGCACGTTGCCTGCGGCCAGAGCGTGCGCCATCTTGCCAGCAAGGCATCGAGCCAGACTGGCACGGGTACGGCACTCGCGGCACTCAGCGTGTTGGCGCGATCGATGCCGGCACGCTGCACCATGCTGCCAACTATTTCCTTGCAGACATCGACCTGCCGCTGCAACAGTTCGATGTCCTCGCGCATAGCGACAGGCAGGTGCGAATCCCGGGCAATCTCTCCGGCAAGAACCTTGATGGTCGCCAACGGCGTACCGAGTTCATGGGCTGCTCCTGCGGCGAGTTGCCCAAGCGCAACGACCTGGGCATCACGTAGCGCCTGCTCCCGTGCCACGGCAAGTTGCCTGTCGCGCAGACGGATCGATGCGGTCATGCGGGTCATGAACCAGGAGATCAGCGCCGCTGAAACGACGAAAGTCAGCCACATCCCCCCCAAATGAAGGCGCGTGGCACGTTCGACATCCTCGATCGGGAGCGGCAGCGAATGCAGCATCAGCAGGGAATACAAGCAGATCGCCAGCGCCGCGATTGCCGCGGTGTGGCGTACCGACAAAGAAAGAGAGGCCACCGCCACCGGTAGCAGCATCAGGGAAACGAGCGGATTGGTCGCCCCGCCACTCAGGTAGAGAAGAACCCCCATGCCGACCAGATCGACCGTCAGCTGCCCGGTCAGCTCGGCTGCGTCAAACGAGGTGTCGGCAACTCGACGACGTGCCGAGAGATTAAATCCGCTCAGCAAAATCAACACCCCGAGCAGGAGCTGCCAAGGCAGAGCGATGCCGAGAAAAGTCGGCGCCGACACGACGGCACAGGCCAAACCGCCGAGCAGCCACCAGCGTAACTGCACCAACCGCAGGCCTGTCACCGTCAGCGAGTCGTCAATGTTATCTTTGCGGGTTGATTGCATGTGCCGATTATCCGACATGGATCAAGGCAGCAGGCTTTTTTCGGGTGCGACAA
>CAYNCH010000166.1:805-4734 GCA_964395815.1 uncultured Methyloversatilis sp. | reverse complement strand
CATAATAACTTCTGTTATCATTTTATCCCCTTAATATTAAAATTTATAATATTTTATGATATTATTTAAATAATGTCAATAATTATTTTATTTTTTAATATCATATTTATATAATCACTCAAATAATAGCCAATTAATTACTCCGACAATAATTGTAATAATCACAATAATTATTATTTCTAACATTATCGTCTCTCAATGACAATGTGATTGCGTGCAATATTAGCAATAGTCCATTTTTTATTGTTTGCGATCACTAGATCGTAACGATCGGTGAACCATCTACTATATAGCGCAATTTGATCCCCAACACGGATCATTTTTACCCGTTTTGATTTAGCCATTTTTTCCATCTTATTCATTTTCCGCCTCCTAATGTATAATAATATTACGGTATAATATGCCAATAAGTGTAATGATTAATATATTTATTTTTATATACAATTGTAAGTATATATTATATATACAATTACATATTTTAAAAATATTTTTAAAAATAATTAAAGTTTCACTTGACATGTACCGATATATATGGTATACTAGTAGTATAGAAAAGAAAGAAAATTAAATCGCTTTGCCAAACAGATGATATCGATTAAATCTGTTAGAACAGTAGGGCGGTGGGTGCAATTTCCCCGATAGTCTCTATGACTATGCAAGACGGACAATTCAGAAAATGAATTGCGTGTGGGTTCAATTTCCCCGTGTTCGAGGGCAAAGCGTTTTAATTTTAAAGGGGTTATTAAATGACTAAAAAAACATCTATTTATCTAAGCGACAATGTTATTAAAAAATTAAATCGTAATACAATTAATGGAACTAAACGAATCAATCAAATAATTGATCGATATTGTTACATTATGGGCTATCACAAAATTGACAACTACGATCCTGCGATAGTAGATATAATTGCACAATCATTTGATCCATTGGAATCAAAATCAATTGGTAATATTATATCTAATTGTACCGCAAAACAAAGAGAGGTTTTATTGTCGTTAGACCCATTAATATTAGTATCAATAATTGAAATGATTGAAGAAAAGATGAAATTATAGTTTACAATAACCACAAATAGGAGGTATGTATGAGACTCACAATCAAAGCAAAAAAAGAAATCGAAACCATAACCGGAACGGAAAAGCCAGTTTTTGAATTTTGGGCACCGGACAACGGCGGGTATGTTCGGCTGGAATCTGATGGCAAAAGCGGCACTCTTGGTCAGCAGATTTGCGAAGGCGGCGGTTTTTCGGGTTCTACAGTATCGTGCTTGCCGTCAAATTTCGAGCGGGTTTGCCGTAGCTGGTATCGCGCATATATGAGGGCCGCGACGCATAAATAAAAAAGCAGAACAAATGGCCGCAAAACAGAGTAGACACTTAATACATTCTCCAACGCCTGGGATTGGCGACCAGGCGAAATAATTTAGAGGTGGTATTTATGGACATAGATCATGTTAAAGACACAATATGCCCATTATGTGGGGCGACTTATAAAGTTATATTTGATATTGATAAAATGACAAAAACACAGTCGAATTCTTTTTGCGCATCATGCGGAGTTAATTTGCACACAGCTTGGGTGTTTTTAAAAAGTAATAATAAAATTTTTAATAAATTGTAGGAAGAAATATATATGAGTGAATTGAATATTAATTCTATTTGTCATTGGTGCGGCGTTAATCAGAATACACCTACAGTATTTATGGGTTTAATTTTAGACAATGAAGGCGATCTATTTGAAATAACAATCTGTCAATATCATTTTCATAAATATTTTGATAATGATTATAATAAAATGATAAAAAATATTAAATCTATAAAAATAGGCGATTGAAAGCGGTAAGGCGTTTGTAAACTCAAAGACTTTCAAAAATCTTTTTCTTGACACAGGTAAAAATGTATAGTAAAATATTGGCATAAGAGGGACTTGTAATTGACGCACCTTTTGCAAGCACCTTAGTGAAATCGCAGACCCAAGAAGGATCCGAGTGCGTTCGGAACCTTTAAGGGTCTTTTTTTTTGAAAATTATGGGATTAGAGGTACTGATCATGGAGAAATGTAAACTTTGTGGTATCGAAACAAAAGAATATGATATTCATCATATTATTTCTAAATCAGATGGAGGTGATGATTCTGAAAATAATAAAATAAAAATTTGTAAAGATTGTCATTACAAAATACATCATCCTAATTATATAATTGGTGATGATACTCAATTTAATCAAGAATATAAACAAGCCATTGATGAGAATATATTCTCGGATGGATGGGGGATATTGCCTAATAAAATTGCAAGAGATAGTACAATATCACCTGGAGCAAAAATATTGTATTGCGAAATATCTTCTTTATGCGCATCAAAAGGTTATTGCTGGGCAAATAATGAATATTTTTCTAAATTATTCAATGTTTCTAAAGCAACAATATCAGAATGGATTACTCAATTAGAAAAATATTTAACGTTTGAAAACAGGACATCTTACATGAGACGAATACGAGTTCACACATTAAATATAAACGCTAAATTTGAACCATCAAGAAAACTTGATAGTAACCATCAAGAAAACTTGAACGTACCATCAAGAAAACTTGAACGTACCATCAAGAAAACTTTAGGGTACCATCAAGAAAACTTGATACATAATAGTAATAGTAATAGTAATAATAAAAAATATAATGAGAATAGTATAAGTGAAAATAAAGACGATGAAAGCTCACGCTTTCTTATTACCAAAGATAGTGAACAAAAAATTGAAAAAGAAAAAGAGACGGATATAAGAGACGAGAAGACTAAGAACGACGTAGCTAAAAACCAAAGGCCCCCGAGCGATCTTGAAATTATTGAAAAATACTTTATTGAAAAATACGAAAAGAAATACGGAAATAAGCCTGATTGGGTATTTGGGAAGGATAGATCTCTCATAAAACAATTATTGGCGTCTCAAAAAGTTGATGTTATATTAAAAAAGATAGATATGTATTTTGAAAATGAGTATTGGTTTAATAAAAAAAGTGGGAGAAATTTTGGATTATTTAGGTCGCATTATAATGAGATAGTTGAAATAGAAAAACCTTATTCAGAAATGACAGCTAAAGAGGCTGCTAGAGTAATTATGAGAAAAATAGATGAAAGAAAAAAAATAATTAATTTGGGGGATTTTGTATGAATGAAAATGAAAAAGAAAAATTTATTGAGTTAATGAATCAAGTTTCTGATTCATTGGGCATTGAGCCAAAAGATAAACAAATAGAGTTTTATTTTGAAACCCTAAAAAATAAATACTCATTTGAGGAAATTGGCAAAGCTCTTGGTGCACACATAATGAAAAGCCCATTTTTTCCAAAAATATCAGATATTGTATCGGCCATTGAAGGATCGGAGGATGAAAAAATTAATTTTGCTTTTGAAGACGCTAAAACAATGATCCGAAAATTAGGAATGTATGGTGCTGTTAAAATGAGCAATCCAATCAGCCAACAAATAATCAAGGATCTTGGAGGACTTCTCCGGTGGGATGAACTAACCTATGCTTATGATCATGGAAAAAATGACAAACTATTTTTTGAATGGCAGAGAATGTATAAAAATTATCTAGACAAGATGAAGCGAGGTGAGTGGATGCCAGATGAAAGACCAATTAGTGGTTATGGATCTAGCTATGATTCATCTGGTAAATATAAACTACCACAATTTTGGGGATATACAGACGATCAAATAAAACTCGAACACAAAAAATATTTACAATTAGAGGATAAAAATGAAAAGAGTTTGTGAATTTTGTGATGACATTTGTAAAACGTTATATTGAAGGAGTATTATTATGTTAGAGTTTATTTTAGGCGCAATTGTTGGAAATTGGGTAGGAAAACATGTTGAAATAAGAACTGATGTATTAGATGAAATAAAAAATAAAATTGAAGAGGAA
>CAYNCH010000166.1:0-795 GCA_964395815.1 uncultured Methyloversatilis sp. | reverse complement strand
TGTTTATATATTGTCATCAAAATCAGAATTTAAAAATGGGGTTGAATACAATCCATTACAACAAAAATATAACCAATAACTTTCGTGCAACTGAACAGGGCAGGCGATCGTTTTAATGTCGCTTGCCCGGTGTTAGGCGCCGTGTGGTGCATATCGGATTCAAAAGGAGAGTATATGGGATTTGAACAAGGAAATAGTAAAGACGGAAAACATTACTGGTTGACACCGCCTTGGTTAATGGATCTACTACAAAAAAGATTTGGATTTAATTTTGATCCTTGCCCTTTTCCGAAGCCGGAAGAATGGGACGGATTAGAATCAGAATGGGGATCCTGTAATTATGTCAATCCGCCTTTTGGTGTTGTGATGCACAAAGGTAAAAAGAAAGGAGCGACGGCCTGGGCCAGAAAATGTATTGAGCAATTTAAGAAAGGTAAAAAAGTAGTAATGGTTTATCCAATTGATAAATGGGTTTTAATGCTGTTGGAAGCTGGGGCAAAAGTAGAAAATTTAAAGGATGTTAAATGGTGTGCGACAGAGGATGGATCCGCAGGACCAGGAACAGGCCGTCATATTGCTATGTTCATTCTTGATCCTGAAGCAGAAAAAGCGCACCACATGGAGTCTAACAAAATATAAACGCATTGCATGTTATGGAGGAATAGATAGATGCTTAATGTAGAATGGAATACAACTAGACACTCACATGATTATAATCAATGGGGAGAATTACTAGCAGGTGTGAGAGGTTATATTTATAATCCAGTAGATAATAACGATGTGTATTATCGTACT
>CAYNCH010000165.1:0-4750 GCA_964395815.1 uncultured Methyloversatilis sp. | reverse complement strand
GACAAGGTGGCCGGCCCGGTCGGCGAGGCGCTGATCATGACCGCAGCCGGCCTGTTCGTCGCCATTCCCGCGGTGCTGGCCTACAACGCGCTGACGCGCGCCAACCGGCTGATCCTCGCGCAGCTCGATGGCTTCGCCCACGACCTGCACGCCTACTTCACCACCGGCGCGCGCCTGGCGCAGGAATAGGAGGCGCGGCGATGGCTTTCGGCGGATTCGACGACGGCGGCAAGACGACGCCGATGGCCGAGATCAACACCACCCCGCTGGTGGATGTGATGCTCGTGCTGCTGGTGATCTTCATCATCACCGCGCCCCTGTTCCAGCAGGCCGTGCCGGTCGACCTGCCACGCGTCGACAGCACGAAGCTGGACGACAAGCCGAAAACGATCCAGCTCGCGCTCGACAGCGATGGCCGGCTTTTCCTCAACAGCGAACCGGCCGATCGCGCGACGGTGGAGGCACATTTCGCCGCCACCGCAAGCGACAATCCCGAACTGCATCTGCGTGCGGACCGCGCCACCCGTTACGAAAAGGTCGCCGAGATCATCGCCGCCGCCCAACGGGCCGGCATCGTCAAGATCGCCTTCGTCACCGAAGCCCCCGCCCGGCCATGACGGACTGCGCGAACAACCACATCGCCACATTGCGTGGCTGCCCACTCTTCGCCAACCTGCCGGCGGAGCGGCTGGCGCGACTCGCCGCGGCGACACAAGAGCGCCATTACGCCGCCGGCGAAACCCTGCTGGACAAAGGCGACCATCCAGTAGCCCTGCTGCTGGTCAAGCAGGGCCGACTCAAGGAAACCTGTTTTTCGCCCCATGGCGAGGAACGCATCATCGAGATCCTCGGGCCCGATCGCTGCTGCGGCGAGGCCGCTCTGGCACCCGATACGCCCATGCCGTTTTCGGTAATCGCACTGAGCGACGCGACCGTCCTGCATATTGACAGGCATCCCCTGCTGGAATTCGCCGCCGACCCCGAATTCGCCATGGGCCTGATCACCGCGCTTTCCGGACGCATACTGAGCCTGATTCACGATGTCGAGGCATTTACCCTGCAGCCTCCCGTCCAGCGTGTCGCCGGCTATCTGTCCGACCTGATTCAGCCGTTGAAGGAAAGCGACTCGCTGGCGCTGCCGGCCGCCAAGAAGGTCATCGCCTCCCGGCTCGGCATGACCCCGGAAGCCTTCTCCCGCGCCCTGCGCGACTTGGCCGATGCCGGCCTGCTCGAAGTATCCCTGCGCCGCATCGCCATCAAGCAGCGGCAGCGCCTGCGCGACTTCGCCGCGTCCTGAGCGCCGTCCCGCCGGCGCCGACTTTCCTGCGACACAGCGTCGCACGCGACGATTGGCCGCACTACTTTCGCGATAGGGCCGCCTAGACTCCCGCCGCTTTTTAACGGTAACGAGCGGTAACCAAGGGAGTTCAACAATGAGCAAACAGAACAGGATGCATTGCACTCTGCTGGGAGTCCTGGCCGGCGTCGGCGTCGCCAATGCGCTTGCAGCGGATACGCAGCTTGGCGAAGTCACGGTCACTTCGACCACCATCGACGACCGCTTCACCGGCAAGCGCGGCGAACCGGCCAGCCAGCATGAAATCAGCGGCCAGACCGTCGATCGGCAGCGCGCCGAGAACATGATCGAAGTCCTGCGCTCGATCCCCGGAGTGACGGCCGATCTGTCCTCCGGCGACGAGATCAAGATCAAGCTGCGCGGTATCGAGAACCAGCGCTACATGGGCGAAAAGCCCGGCGTGGCGATCGTCATCGACGGCGTGCCGGTGTTCGAGCGTACCGGCAAGGTCAACATCGATCTCGACAACATCGAGTCGATCAAGGTCATCAAGAGCGGCGCCTCCTATCTGTTCGGCGACGATGCGCTGAGCGGTGCCGTCATCATCACCACCAAGCGCGGACCGAAATACAAGGGCGTTACCATTGCCACCGACGTCGGCGCCTGGGATTACAACCGCCAGCTGGCGCGTGCCGGTTTTGCCGAAGACTGGGGGACCGGGCACCTGCAAGTCACGCATCGCGCCGGCGACGATTATTACTGGCAATCGGCCTACCAGACCGACAACATCGACGGCAACCTGCGCTTCTACCTGAGCGGGACTTCGGACCTGACCTTCGGTTTCGAGAAGTCGGATCGCGCCAAGGACAAGCACGGGTCGGTCAAGGGCGCCTCGCAGGCCCTGGTGGATCCGATGGGCATCATCGGCCGGGACTACACGCGCAAGTACGACGTCAATTTGCAGAAGCTGCATTTGACTTACGCCAACGACCTGACGCCGACCAGCAATTTGCTGACGACCGTCTACGAATACATCGACCACACCGCCTACTGGTCCAATCCTCAGCGGGTCGCCGCCAACGGAAAGGTGATCAGCGACTCCACGCCGGGGGCCCAGCAGCTTTACACGACGCAAAACGACTACGACCAGGTGCAGCGCGGTTTCAAAGCGGAATGGCGAACCCATAGCGGCAACACCGGCTGGCTGGCTGGCCTCGATGTTCGCCGCAACACCTACGACAACTTCAACACGGCGAAGGTCGACTACTGCACCCGCGCCGATTACTCGCCGCCTTACACCTGCCTCCCGGCCAATCTGGTCGCCGCGGGCACGATCATGACGGACAGCTATACCGAGGAGGCCATCAACGCGCTCTACGGCGAATTCAAGTTCCTGCCAGCGCCGCAATGGACAGTCACGCTCAATGGCCGTTACGACGACATCAAGCTCGATTTTTCTTCCGGCACCACCAACGAGATCACCACACCCTTCTCGCGCAACAAGACCTTCGGCGTCGGCTCCTGGCGTGCCGGAGCGAACTATGCGGCGCACCGGGGTCTCGACTTCTTCGGCAATGTATCGACCAGCTTCCGCGCCCCGACCGCCGAGCAACTCTACAACGGCAGCATGTCGCCGACCGGCGGCAAGACGCTCAACAACGAGAGTCTGGAACCGGAAAAGGCACTCAACCTCGAGCTGGGTCTGCGCGCGCAGACCGAAATGTTCGGGGTGGTCTCCGAAATCGAGGCAGCGATTTTCCAGATCGACCGCAAGGACTTCATCATGGCGACCAATGGCCAGTACAGCGCCAGCACCGCCACCGTCCAGGAGATGTACGACAACATCGGCGGCGTGCGCAACCGCGGTTTCGAACTCGCCTTCAAGACCGACCGCAAACGCACCTTCACGCTCGATGCGGCCTACACCTACATCCGGGCGAAATTCACGCAATACGACAACTTCTACCAGACGCTGGGCAGTTCATATGTGCCCTCGCCAACGCTCGTCCATTACGACAATACCGGCAACGACGTGCCGCGCGTACCGCGCCACCAGTTGAACATGGTCTTCGGCTGGCAACCCGGCGATCGCTGGCGCGTCGCGCTCGAAATGGATGCGCGCTCCTGGTCGTGGGCCGACGAGATCAACCAGGAGAAATGGGCCGGACGCACGCTGTGGCATTTGTCGGCGCATTACGACATCAACGAAAAAGGCTTCCTGGGCGCCAAGTGGTCGTTGTTCGCCAAGGTCAACAACGTGTTCGACAAGTACTACTGGTCGGCCGCACGCGGTACCAACGACCAGTCGAACTATCTGACCGGGGCTTACGACGGCGTTTACAACAGCGAAGACCTGTCGATCGTGGTCGGCAAGCCCCGCAACTGGATGGCCGGCGTCTCGGCCACCTTCTGACGGAGAAAGTGCCGATGAAAACCGGATTGACAGTGCTTGCCATACTGTTGGCAAGCAGCGCTTTCGCCCAGCACGCCCATCAGGCTGCCGACACCGTGCCCGCCGCCGCCCCGCCGGCCATGCGTCCTGCACCACGCATCTGGACCACGCAACCGCTGCTGGTGCCCGGCCGGGTTGCGCGCGGCGAGCGCGCCGGTGCGCTCTTGAAGCCACAGGGTATCGCCGCATCGACCGTCACGGTGTTCGCTCCGGAAGGACCGGCCGAACGGCTGAAGGTCGAGTATCCGGTCGCAGCGGAAGGCGCGAAGATCGCGCCGGTTACGCCGAAAACCGGCAACTATCACTGGGTGATCGCGCGCGAGGAAAATCCGGAGGAGGTACGCGTCGCGACGACCGCCTGGTATTTCGGCAATCCCGGCGACTCGCCAAAGAACCTGCTGAAGGTGGTGAAGCATGAGCTGGAGATCGTCCCCGAGCCGCTGCCGCGCGAGCATGGCAGCTATCGCGAAAGCGAGAAATGGCGCTTTCTCGTTCGCTTCAGGGGCCAGCCTCTGCCAGATCAGCCGGTCACGCTCGAGACCGAATTCGGCAGCCGCAGCACGGTAATGACCGATGTGGCCGGTATCGCCACCGTACTGTTCCCGCGCGATTTCAAGCCCGCCGTCAGGAAAGACGGGGGTCAGGAGGGACACGGCCCTCGTCGCGCTCCGTTTGTTCTCTCGACCGCAAAGGATGCCGACGGCCGCAAATATTTGACGGCCTTCAATCTCACTTATGCCCAGGATGAGGACCGCAACCGCAGCCTGGGCTGGGGCGCGGCCTTCGGGCTGGTCGGCATGCTCGCCGCCACGCCGCTGCTGCGCCGACGCAAACCCACGGCTTCAGGAGAAAACCGCGATGCTTAAGACCCTCTTCCCCACGCTCGCCCGCTTCCGCCTTGCCGTGCAGCTGATCATGCTGTTCGTCACCGTCTACGGCAGCGTCTTCGTCGGCACCTACATGGCCGACAAGATCTCCAACAACCTGCCGGCGCTGTCCTG
>CAYNCH010000164.1:0-4770 GCA_964395815.1 uncultured Methyloversatilis sp. | reverse complement strand
CTGGCGCTGAACCGCAATGTGCTTGCTGTGCGTGCCGACCGGCCGGACCTGATCCGGGACGGCGACTATTGGCCGCTGGCAGCGAAAGGCGAGCGAGCTGCCCATGTATGCGCCTATGCGCGCGTACTGGGGGGCGCGGCTGTCATCGCCGTCGCGCCGCGCCTGACGGTCAGTCTGCTCGATGGAGGCGATGGCTTGCAGCTCGGCGAGGTCTGGGACGGCACCGTCCCGCCAGCGCCGACTTTTATCCTCCAGCGCAGGCTTTCGTGCCTGAGCCAGCCTATGTACCAGATGCGAGAACGACCCGATTACGGCCCTGCGCCTTGGCTTCGTAGAGGGCCTTGTCCGCGCGGGCCAGGACGCTGTCGGCATCGTGATCGGTATTCGCCAGCATCCCGACGCCGATACTGAGGGTCATGAAGAGTTCGTGACATTCATGCACGACAGGTGTTTCGGCGACCGTCAGGCGCAGGCGTTCGGCAAACACCATCGCCTCGCCGATATCGGTACCGACCAGCAATACCGCGAATTCCTCGCCGCCCAGACGCCCGACCACATCGATGCGCCGGGCGGTGCTTCGCAGAATGGTGCCGAGCTGGGAGAGGGCCGCATCGCCGGCCGGGTGACCGTAGTGGTCGTTGATATTCTTGAAGTGATCGATATCGAGCATCAGCACCGTCGCCAGCGACGATTCGAGGCGCTGGATGCGCGCCAGTTCATCGTTCATGCGGCGCATGAACTGGCGGCGGTTGCAGACGCCGGTCAGCGCATCGGTGGTCGCCAGCTCGCGTAGCTCGGCCAGCACCCGCTCGTGCGATTCGATCAGGCGATTGGTGGTGCGCGACAGCTGGCCGATCTCGTCGTCCTGATGTTTCTCGGGCACGGCGACACGGATGCCGCTGCCCGGCTCGATGCCCTCGATATGGGTCGCCAGTTCGGCAATCGGCCGGATGATGACGCGCCGTGATACCCAGACGACCAGCACGGCGGCCAGGATGACCTGCAAGGCAATCACCGCGAACAGCAGCAGGCCCGACATCAGTGCCTTTTCCGTCATGCGTTGCGCATTGGTGACGATATCGATGCGACCAATCATCGTTGCAGCATCCGCAGGGGAGTACAAGGGGTAATGGGTGATTGCACCGGGGTTGGCGAAGGTGCTGGTCTGCCCGCCGCTGGCGCTGAAGCCCTGAAGGGCCTGGATCCTGACCGCCAGAATGAACGGGGTGGCCAGCAAGCCGTTGATGACGCCATGGGCGATATCTTCATTCTCGGCGAAGACCGCCACTTCGGCCTGCGCGCGCACGACCTCGATCAATTGGGCCTGCAGGGCCTGGTTCGCTTGGGTTTCCTGGCGATAGGCAAATGCGGCGGTTGCCACGCCGGCCACGAGGGTAAATACGACCAGGCCGATCGCCACGCCGATGCTGAGCTTCTGCTCCAGCGTGCGCACCAGTCTTTTCATCGGCTCCGCGTCATCAGCTGGCGTCGCGCAGATGCAACAAAACCCGCACGGAGTCGTCGACTTCGGCGGGGTCGAGATAGCCGATCGCCGCCGGACTGGACTGGATGGTCTTGATCAGCGCCCCGGCGTCGGGGAAGCGTGGCGGCGGCAGGACCTGGCCACTGAACTGCAGGCGGGCCCAATAGGCGTTGATCTGCTTGAGCGACATGCCGTTGAGCAAGCGGAAGAAACGCGCGCGCAGGCCGCTGTCGCGCTCGCGCTCGATGACGATCACGGCCTGTCCATCGGGCAGGCTGCGGATGCGGCCAAGATAGAGATCGGACACCTGTGCCGCCGACAATGCGCGCAAGGGGCTGTCGCGATGGGTCACCACCACCACATCCGCTTGCGCCGGCATGGCCAGCAGGCAGAACAGGGCAGCGAGGAGTGAGCGGATAACGTGTTTCATCAGAATACGAAATCGAGTGCCACGCTCAGCTGATGCATCCGGCTGCTGCGTGTTTCGAGCGCAGGATTCTTGAACAGCAAGCCATAGCCATGCGCCGCGATACGGGTCGTATCCCACTGCAGCTTCAGGGCCGCACGATGATGAAAATCCCAACGCGTGCCGAGAGAGAACGTGGTCTGGTCCATGCGCGTGCTGTTGAGTGTAGCGAGTGCTGCGGCTTGAGTTGTGGCCTGGCCGATGAGGCTCCAGTCGTTCGCGGGCGAACTCAGCGCATTGCCGGGGCGCGACGTGCTGATGGCGACAAAGGGCAGCCAGTCACCCAGGCGGCGGCCGATCACGCCATAACCCATCGTGCCATGTGGAATCAGCGTGTGGTCTGCCGTGGTCTTTGCCAGTTCGGCCTGGATCAGCCAGTCCTCGTCGTTGTAGGAAAGTCCGAACGTCAGGTAATGGAGGCGGGCGCCGCGAAACGACATCTGGCGGCGCAGATCCGCTGCTTCGGCACTGAGCGACGGTGCAAGCCCCGCGGTGGCGGCTGCGATCGCATCCAGCCCCTGTTGCAGGGCGGCCAGCCCCCCGCCGACTCCCCCCGGCGAGACTTCGTTGCGGCTGGTGAAGCGCGAATAGCCCAGCTTTGCTTCCCAGGGGCCGGCGCGCCGACTGACCGTCAGGCTCAGCAAATCGTCGGCCTTGAAGTCGAGCTGACTGCCGCCGATCGGTATGCCGGTACGGGATTGTCCGAGTTGGGCTTTCAGGCGCCATTGCGCATCGCCCTGGGGAATCAGGTAGGCCACATCGGCCCCGTCGACCGAAAAGAGGGGTATCCAGCCGTAGTACTCGCTGAAGGGGCGCACCCAGGGATAGGCATAGCCGACGTTGCGGGTGTCGGCCATCAGGAACGCATCGTAGCCCACCCGACCGAGGCGCAGATCCAGCGTGGGACTGGGTTTGAAGCCGGCATAGGCCAGTTCGACCGCCTGGGCGGCACCAGACGAGACCTGGTCGCGAAACACGGCCTGCCCCACCAGATCGATAGTCGGACTGATCCGGTATTCCGCCTGGAGACCCAGGCGCGAATCACGCTTCCAGGATCCGCGTCCAAAATCGGTATCCGGGCGCTGGCTCACGTCGCGGATGGCGACGATATCGCGGCGATCATCCTGCACATAGCCCAGGGTGCCATAGCCGCTGACGCGCAGGCGATCCGTCTCCTGGGCGTGGCTGCCCAGAGGGGTCAGGAGCATCAGCGAGGCAAGGGTGGCTAGGGTGGCGCGAACATATCCGGACATACACAAAGAATACATCGATTGGCCGCCAAAGAGACCCCTGTGCAAACCGCCGTCCCGCCAGCGCCGACTTTCGGGCGAATCGGGTATCGTGCGCCATTGTTCCGATCCGCTGCACATGTCCATCGCCGCCCCCCTCGATCCCGCCCGCGAACGCGGTTTGCTGCTGACGCTCGCCGGCATCCAGTTCGCGCACATCCTCGACTTCATGATCATGATGCCGCTCGGGCCGGTGCTGATGCGCGCGCTCGGCATCTACACGCACGAGTTCGGTTTTCTCGTTTCCTCATATTCGCTGACGGCGGGCGTTTCCGGCCTGCTGGCGGCGACCTTTGTCGATCGTTTCGAGCGCAAGCGGCTGCTGCTGGTGTTGTTCGGCCTGTTCGGCGTCGCCACGCTCGCCTGCGCGCTGGCGCCCGGCTACTGGACCCTGCTCGGCGCGCGCGGCCTGGCCGGCGCCTTCGGCGGCGTGCTTGGCGCGATGGTGCAGACGATGGTCGGCGACCTGATTCCCTTCGAGCGGCGCGGCCGCGCCAGCGGCACCATCATGTCGGCGTTTTCCTTGTCCACCATCGCGGGCGTGCCGCTGTCGCTGTACCTCGCCAACCATTTCGGCTGGCGCATGCCGTTTTTCTTTATCGCCGCCCTGGCGCTGGCGCTGCTGGCGCTCGGCGGGCGCATGCTGCCCGAGTTGCGCGGCCACCTGCCGTCGGTGTCGTGCACAGACGCGGCGCGCGCCCACCCGCTCGCCGCGCTGGCCGCCGTGCTGCGCGATGCAAACCACCTGCGCGCACTGCTGTTCATGGCGCTCGCGGTGTTCTCCGGTTTTACCGTGATCCCCTACATCACCATCTACATCACCGCCAACGTGGGTATCCGGCAGGAGGACATTCCGCTGATCTACCTGGTCGGCGGCGTGGCTTCCTTTCTGACGGCGCGCCGCATCGGGCGCCTGGCCGACCGGCAAGGCAAGATGCGCGTCTATCGTGTCGTCGCGTTCTGTTCGCTGCTGCCGCTGTTCCTCCAGACCCACCTGCCGCCCGTGCCGCTGTGGCTGATGATCGTCTGCTCGACGCTGTTCTTCGTGTTCGTGCCAGGCCGCATGGTGCCGGTGATGGCGATCGTCACCTCGACGGCCCAGCCGCGCCTGCGCGGTACCTTCCTGTCGATGAACAGCGCGGTGCAGAGTTTCGCCTCGGGAATTTCCGCCTGGCTGGGCGGCGCGCTGATCGGCATGGATGCGCAGGGCCAGGTGGTCGGCTACGGCATGGTAGGCTGGCTGGCGATGGGGGCGACGCTGGCGGCGATGTTCTACGTTGGGCGGTTGCGCATGCACGGCGCAGGCTCATAGCCAGTGACTATGCGCATAATCGCGACAATCAATTAGAGGTATTTTTCCCCTACCCATAGAATGCCTTCCATGCCGTCGCTTCGACCGCAAAAATTCGAACCGCACCCTCAACCTCTCAGGAGAAATCCCATGTCGCTGATCAACACCGAAATCAAACCCTTCAAGGCCCAGGCTTACCACAACGGCAAGTTCGTCGAGCTGACTGAAGCCAACGTCAAGG
>CAYNCH010000163.1:0-4800 GCA_964395815.1 uncultured Methyloversatilis sp. | reverse complement strand
ATTAAATTGGATGGCGTCACGGCTGCAGATATCTTCCGTGGTGCAATTACCAAGTGGAGCGATGCCGCGATTGCCAAGCTGAACCCCGGAGTTCAGCTTCCTGATGCTGCCATCACGGTGGTTCATCGCTCCGACGGCTCCGGCACCACGTATGCATTCACCCACTATCTGGCCAAGCAATCCGAAGCTTTCAAGGGTGCGGTCGGCGCCGGTAACGTTGGCAACTGGCCGGTCAATGCCGTGGGCGGGAAGGGTAATCCGGGTGTCGCCGCCAATGTCATGAAGATTTCCGGTGCGGTAGGGTATGTCGACATCGCCGATGCGATGAAAAACAACATGAATTTCGTCTCGTTGAAGAACAAGGCGGGCAACTTCATCGTGCCGAACCAGAAGGCCGTGGCCGATGCCGCCGGCGGTGCGGATTTCAACGTTGCTGGCATGGCTCCGGATCTGCTGGATCAGACCCACCAGAACGCCTGGCCGATCACCACCGCCACTTATGTGCTTGCCTACGCTCAGGATTCCGATGCGGCCAAGCAGAAGAGCGTGGTCGATTTCTTCACCTGGTCGCTCAACAATGGTCAGAAGATGGCCGAAGAGCTCGGTTTCGTGGCGCTGCCCGGCAACGTCGTCAAGATGGTTGAAACCGAGATGAAGAAGATCAAATAGTCTCATTGCCCGAAATCCTGGATACGGCGCGTATCCAGGGTTTCTTCGTCAGGCACTTCGCTGTTTTTGCGAAGCGGGTGACGAAGAAAGCCGACATAGATGAGTAAATTGAACATGACTCAAACAGCCGAGACTTCCATGGCAATACCGGAGTTCGACAAGCAGGCCGAACGCATCAAGGAGTTCAGGCGGCAGGATGACCTTTTTCACAAGCTCACCCTGTTCTTCGCGCTTATCGTTCTTCTGAGTTTGTTCGGTATTCTCATCTCGCTGGCGATCGAGGCCATGCCGACCTTGCGTCAGTTCGGGGTCGGCTTTCTCTGGACCAACGTCTGGAATGTGCCCGAAGACACGTATGGTGCCCTGATTGCCATCTACGGCACGTTGACGACTTCGTTCATCGCCCTGCTGATCGGCGTGCCGGTCAGTTTTGGCATTGCACTGTTTCTGACGGAGACCTGCCCGGTCTGGCTGCGCCGTCCGCTCGGTACCGCAGTCGAGCTGCTGGCCGGCGTGCCGTCGATCATTTACGGCATCTGGGGCCTGTTCGTTTTCGCTCCCCTGTTTTCGAAATACGTCCAGCCTTATCTGCAGTCTGCATTGGGAGACGTCCCGGTGATTGGTGGTTGGTTTGTCGGACCGCCCATCGGGGTGGGTATTCTTACCGCCGGTATCGTGCTTTCGCTGATGGTCATTCCATTCGTGGCGTCGGTGATGCGCGATGTTTTCGAGACTGTACCGCCGGTGCTCAAGGAGTCGGCTTACGGGGTCGGTGCCACGACATGGGAAGTGGTGTGGCACATCGTCCTGCCCTATACCCGCGTCGGCGTCATCGGCGGCATCATGCTCGGACTGGGTCGTGCGCTTGGCGAAACCATGGCGGTCACCTTTGTCATCGGCAACGCCAACAAGATCATCGGCAGCCTATTCGCACCAGGCAACTCGATTGCATCGGTTTTGGCCAACGAGTTCGGCGAGGCCGATCCGGGCCTGCATATTTCCTCGCTGTTCGCCCTTGGCCTGGTGCTCTTCATCATTACCTTCGTGGTGCTCGCCATCTCGCGCTGGCTGATTGCCCGCAGTACGGCGAAGCAAGGCCATTAATCCATCCGGGCCTCAAGCATGGAACTCTATACACGACGTCTTCTGATCAACCGCCTCGGCATCAGTCTCTCGATGATCGCGATGGCATTCGGCCTCGCGGCCCTGCTGTGGATCCTCTGGACCCTGTTCTCCAATGGATTTGCCGCCTTGAGTTGGGATTTCTTCACGAAGGACACCCCGGCACCCGGCACAGAGGGAGGGGGTCTGCGCAATGCCATCGTTGGTAGCCTCATGATCATTGGCGTGACTGCGCTGGTGTCGACGCCGATCGGCATTCTGGCCGGCATTTACCTGGCCGAATTCGGTACCGTATCGCGGTTCGCCGCCGTGACGCGTTTCGTTACGGACATCATGCTGTCAGCTCCGTCGATTGTCATTGGTCTGTTCGTCTATGCCCTGATGGTCGCGACGTTTGGCGGGTTTTCCGGTTGGGCGGGCTCCGTAGCGCTTTCCCTGATCGCGATTCCGGTCGTCGTGAGAACGACGGAGAATATGTTGCGCCTGGTTCCGACCAGCTTGCGCGAGGCGGCTTTTGCAGTGGGGGCGCCGCGCTGGCAGGTGTCGCTCAAAGTCACGTTGCGCGCCGTCAAGGCTGGTGTCGTGACGGGGGTACTTCTCGCCATTGCGCGAGTGACCGGTGAGACAGCCCCCTTGTTGTTCACCGCTTTGAACAACCAGTTCTTCAGTACGGACATGTCGAAGCCGATGGGCAACCTGCCGGTGGTCATCTTCCAGTTCGCCATGAGTCCCTACGACAACTGGGTCGAACTGGCCTGGGGCGGTGCGCTGCTGATCGCCTTGCTCGTCCTCGCGATCAACGTCGGCGCGCGCATCCTGTTCCGCTCCAAAGACAATATTTGAATGCCGGAGTCCTCCATGTCCGACCAAGCAACCAATGCTGTACCCGAAGCTCCCATGCCCGAAGCGGCTCTGCAGATTCGCAATCTCGATTTTTATTACGGCGACTTCAAGGGCCTGAAGAACGTCAGCCTGGATATCGCCCGGCACCATGTGACGGCCTTCATTGGCCCGTCCGGTTGCGGCAAATCGACCCTGTTGCGCACATTCAACCGGATGTATGACCTTTACCCGGGTCAGCGGGCAGAGGGGCAGATCATCTTCCACGGAAAAAACCTTCTCGACCCGAAGCAGGACGTCAATATGGTCCGGGCGAAGATCGGCATGGTTTTCCAGAAACCGACGCCGTTTCCGATGACGATTTATGAAAACATCGCCTTCGGCGTACGTCTGTACGAAAGGCTTTCAAAGCCGGACATGGATGCCCGGGTCGAGTGGGCCTTGCGCAAGGCAGCCATTTGGGACGAAGTGAAGGACAAGCTGGGACAAAGCGGCCTGTCGCTTTCCGGAGGCCAGCAGCAGCGCTTGTGCATCGCGCGGGGGGTCGCTGTCAAACCGGAAGTTGTGCTGCTCGACGAACCGACCTCCGCGCTCGATCCGATCTCGACCATGCGGATCGAGGAACTGATTCTCGAACTGAAACAGGAATTCACCATCGCCATCGTCACTCACAACATGCAGCAGGCAGCGAGGATCTCCGATTTCACGGCCTACATGTATCTTGGCGAACTCATCGAGTTCGGGGTTACCGACCAGGTGTTCATCAGTCCGAAGAACAAGCAGACAGAAGACTACGTAACCGGCAGATTCGGCTGAACTTGGAGCGAGTCTGGTCGCATTGACCGACGGTTCGCAGCGGCTATAATCCGCGCCTTTCGGAAACGACGGGCAGGGAAAAACATCATGCGCAAGAAAATCGTCGCCGGTAACTGGAAAATGCACGGCAGCCTGGCGACCAACGCCGAACTGCTACAAGCCGTGCGTACCGCCGTGGCGGGTGTGGCGGTGGAAGTGGCTGTCTGCGTTCCCTATCCCTATCTCGATCAGGTGCGCAAGGCGCTCGAAGGTAGTCATGTCGCCTGGGGTGCACAGGATGTTTCCGAGCACGCCCAGGGCGCCTATACCGGCGAGGTCAGCGCAGCAATGCTTGCTGATTTTGGCTGTCGTTATGTCATCGTCGGCCATTCGGAGCGCCGCAGTTACTATGGCGACACCGATGAGGTGGTTGCCGCCAAGTTCGAGGCCGCACAGAAAGCCGGACTCATCCCGATTCTGTGTGTCGGTGAGACGCTGGACGAGCGGGAGCGCAATGTGACTGCAGAAGTCGTGACTCGCCAGCTAGATGCGGTTATTTTTCGTTGCGGGATTGCGTCGCTGGCCAAGGCTGTGGTCGCCTATGAACCGGTCTGGGCCATCGGTACCGGCCGCACGGCGACGCCGGAACAAGCTCAGGAAGTGCATGCCTTGATCCGTGCGCGCATTGCGAAGGATGATGCCGCTGTGGCTGCAGGGCTGAGGATCCAGTACGGCGGGAGTATGAAGCCCGGTAATGCGCAGGAATTGATGGCCCAGCCTGATATCGATGGCGGGTTGATTGGCGGCGCCGCTCTGGTCGCTGCAGATTTCGCTGCCATCTGTGCGGCAGCCTGACGGGGTTTCCATGGATCTGTTTTTTTCAATCACCCTGACCGTGCATATCCTGGTCGGTCTCGGCGTCATCGGTCTGGTTCTTTTGCAGCACGGCAAGGGAGCCGACATGGGGGCGGCGTTTGGCAGTGGTGCATCGGGCAGCCTCTTCGGTGCAACCGGTTCGGCCAATTTCCTGTCGCGTACGACGGCTGTTCTGGCAACGCTATTCTTCATTACCAGCTTGACGCTGGCCTATATCGCGAGTAATCGTCCCGCCAAGTCCGCTGGCAGTGTAATGGATGCCGTCAAAGTGGAGGTCCCGGCAGTGCCCGTCGTTCCGGCGCCTACTGATGACTCGAAGGCGAAGGACATTCCGAAATAACCCTGGGCAGGAACAAAAGAGGGACTTCGGGCGATAAATTTTGTGGTGCGGCGCAATAAACAATGTTATGATGCGCGCCGCTTCAAGCAACAGGTTTTTTGCAGTGCCGACGTGGTGAAATTGGTAGACACGCTATCTTGAGGGGGTAGTGGCGAAAG
>CAYNCH010000162.1:0-4807 GCA_964395815.1 uncultured Methyloversatilis sp. | reverse complement strand
TTCGCCGGTGGCGATAGAGGTCACCGCGAGGCCGCTGGCCAGGGCTTGCCGTTCCGCGTAGGCGCTCTTGCCCGAACGCGCACCGCCGATGACCAGTTCGAGCATCCGGCTTCAGTCGATGGCCAGCAGTTCGACCTCGAAGACCAGCGTGGCGTCGGGCGGAATCACGCCACCGGCGCCGCGGCGGCCGTAGCCGAGATCGGGCGGAATGGTCAGCTTGCGCGTGCCGCCGGTTTTCATGCCCTGCACACCTTCGTCCCAGCCGGCGATCACGTGGCGGGCACCGAGCGGAAAGCCGAACGGCTCGTTGCGATCCTTGCTCGAATCGAACTTGCGGCCATCGGTGAGCCAGCCAGTGTAATGAACATGGACGTAGCGACCGGCGACGGCTTCGTCCCCGTCGCCGACGGTCAGGTCTTCGACGATCAGGCCGCTGGGGGTGGTGATGGCGGACATGGGTATTTCCTCTCGGTTCGGTAATCGGCCGGGCAGTATACCGGCGCCGCTAGAATGCGCCTTTCCGTCACGCTCCCGCTGCGATGAACTTCGACATTCCTTTCGCCGACCGCTCGCTCGACGATGCATTGCGTCACAAGATCGACACCAAGACCAAGCCGCTCGGCGCGCTCGGCCGGCTCGAAACCCTCGCGCTGCAGATCGGCCGCGTGCGCGGTTCGCTGACGCCGACGCTCAACCGGCCACACCTCGTCGTCTTCGCCGGCGATCATGGTGCGGCCAGGGCGGGCCTCTCGGCCTATCCGCAGGACGTGACCTGGCAGATGGTCGAGAACTTCCTTGCCGGCGGTGCGGCGATCAACGTCTTCGCGCGCGCCAATGATCTTGAGCTGCGCATCGTCGATGCCGGCGTGGCGCACGAGTTCGGTGACCGTGCCGGACTCGTCAGCGCAAAAGTCGGCGCCGGCGGGACGGCGGCAGCCGGTACCGCCTTGTGCATGGGAACGGCATCGTATCTGGAGGGTGCCGCGATGACGGCCGAGCAATGCGAAACCGCCGTCGCGCGAGGCATGGCGATCGTCACCCGGCTGGCCGATGAAGGCTGCGAGGCCATCGGCTTCGGCGAGATGGGTATCGGCAACACGGCGTCGGCCGCGCTCATCACGCATTGCCTGACCGGCGCGCCGCTGGCCGATTGCGTCGGGCGCGGTACCGGGCTCGACGATGCGGGGCTGGAACGCAAGCGGGTGCTGTTGCAGCAGGCGGTCGATCTCTGGAAGAGCCGCACCAGCGATCCGGGCGCGATCCTCGCCCGCTACGGCGGCTTCGAGATCGCGATGATGGCCGGCGCGATGCTCGAAGCGGCGCGGCAGCGGATGCTGGTGCTGGTCGACGGCTTCATCTGCGGCGCGGCGGCGCTGGTCGCGGCGCGGCTCGCGCCGGCCTTTCCGGACTACGCCGTGTTCTGCCACGCCTCGGCCGAACCGGGCCACCGCGTGCAGCTCGCGGCGCTGGAAGCGACGCCCCTGCTCGATCTCGGCCTGCGCCTCGGTGAAGGGACCGGTGCGGCGCTGGCCTGGCCGCTGGTGCGCGCCGCCTGCGCCATGCTGAACGAGATGGCCAGTTTCGAATCGGCGGGCGTGGCCGGCGCCTTGTGAAAGAACTCGGCTACTTCTTCGCCGCGCTGCGCTTCTTCACGCGGCTGCCGGTGCCGGCATGGGTGGGGCATTCCGCGGAACAGCTGAACCATGCGGCACGCTGGTTTCCGGCCATCGGCTGGATCGTCGGCGGCGTCGGTGCGGGCGTGACCCTGGCCGCGGCGCAATTCTGGCCGCCGACGCTTGCCGTGCTGCTCGGCATGGCGGCGACGCTGCTCGTCACGGGCGCCTTCCACGAAGACGGGCTAGCCGACACGATCGACGGTCTCGGCGGCGGCTGGACGCGCGAACAGACGCTGACGATCATGAAGGATTCGCGCATCGGCAGCTACGGGGCGATCGGCATCGGCATGGCGCTGCTGTTCAAGTTCTCCGCGCTGGGTCACCTGCTCGCCGTCCTGCCGGCGCCGACTTTTGTCGCGGCGCTGGTCGCCGGCCACGCGCTCTCGCGTCTGGCGTCGACCGCGCTGATCCGCTGGCTCGACTACGCGCGCGACGAGGGCAAGGCCAAGCCGCTCGCCACACGCCTGGGCGGCGGCGAATTCGTCTTCGCCGCGCTGTCCGGACTGGCGCCCTGCCTGTGGCTGCCGCCCGCGCAGGCCACCGTCGCACTGGCGCTCGTCGCGCTCGTCACCCTGCTGGCCGCGCGCAAGTTCGTGCAACGCCTCGGCGGCTATACGGGCGACTGCCTCGGTGCGACGCAGCAGCTGGCCGAGCTCGCCTTCTATCTCGGAATGGCATGCGCCTGTTCCTGATCCGCCATCCGCCGCCCGCCGTGCCGCCCGGCACCTGCTACGGGGCCACCGACCTGCCGCTGATCGATGATCCGGCCGGCCACGCCGCTGCGCTGCGGCCGCTGCTGCCGGCCGGCATCCCTGTCTACTCCAGCCCGCTCGTCCGCGCACGCCTGCTCGCCGAAGCGCTGCATCCCGCGCCGCTTTTCGACGACCGCCTGCGCGAGATCGATTTCGGCGACTGGGAGATGCAGCCCTGGGATGCGCTGGACCGCCGCCTGCTCGATGCCTGGGCGGCCGACCCCTACCATTTCGTCCCGCCCGGCGGCGAAGCGGTGGCGGCTTTGCGCGCACGCGTGCGGGATTTTCTCGCTGGCCTGAGCGGTGACAGCGTGCTGGTTGCCCACGCCGGCGTCATCAAGGTCTGCGCGGCCGAGCTGGCGGGCGAAGCCGACTGGTTCGCGCTGCGTTTCGACTACGGACGGGTCAGTCTGATCGAGGCGGGCCGGCTGGTGTGGACGAATCGCGGCAACGCCGTGTCTTGAAAGTCAGAACGCCGGCTCGAGATGGACGCCCTGCTCGCGGGCGGTCTGCACGAGGCGATCGACATCCGCGGCGTCGATCGCCAGCACATCGAGACAGGCCGGGCCGAGCTTGCCCCATTCGCAGGTCTTGTTCAGTCCGGTCAGACGCTGGAAGAGATATTCCGCCAGCTGGGCCAGCGCCATGAAGTAACGCGAGAGATCGGGCGTGATGTGCGAACTCAAGCCGCGAATCGCATCGACATCGTGGTGCAGCTCGATGGCGGCGCGATATTCGATGGGCAGTTGCCATTCCCGGGCGAGGGTCGCGCCGATCATGGCGTGATTGAGGCCCAGCTCGATGTCCTCGACCGCGGTGAAGGGCTTTTCCGCTTCCTCGTTGGCGGCCTTGAGAATCTCCTGATAGTCGGCGTACATGGACATCAGGACCGGTATGCCGCAATCGCGGAACAACCCGAAGGTGTAGGCCTCCTCGGCCCGGACCTTGCGGCCGGTAAGTTCGAGCCGGGTCGACAGCCAGCCCGAGAGTTGCGCGATACGCGCGGAAGAATCCCAGAAGCGCTCCAGATTCGGCACATGGGCAAAGGCCTTGCGCAGGGACAGCGCCGCGATGGCGGTCGCCACGGTGTTGAGCCCGAGAATCTGCAAGGCCTCCTTGACCGACCGGACGTGGCCGCCGAAGCCGAAAAAGGCCGAGTTGGCGATCTTCAACAAACTGGCAGAGATGCCGACATCGAGGCTGATGAAGATTTCCAAGGTGCCGAAATTGGGCGACTTGCCGCGCATTTCGGCTTCGATGCTCGCCAGCACGGCCGGCCGGGGCGGAATCTTGATGGCGCCCAGCTCGCTGCCCAGGCGTTTGCCGACATCGCCGGCCGGAATCGACGAAGAAGGGGGCGCTTGATCGGAATCGCTCATCGAAAGTGTGTTGCCGCGCATGTGATGGACAAATCTTACCCCAGCCCGGCACGAGGCCACTGAACGCCGCAGGCTAGGCGTTTCGCACTACAGCAAAAACAGCGTCGCGAGGCCGAGGAAAATGAAGAAGCCGCCCGAATCGGTGACGGCGGTGACCATCACCGAGCCGCCGACGGCCGGGTCGCGGCCGAATTTTTGCAGCGTCATCGGAATCGCCACGCCGACGGCGGCGGCAAGCGCGAGGTTGAGCGTCATCGCCGCGGTCATCACCGCGCCGAGCCGCCAGTCGCCGTAGAGCCACCAGGCGATCAGGCCGAGCAGGCTGCCCCAGACGAGGCCATTGATCAGGGCGACCTTGAGTTCCTTGCGGAACAGGCGGCGCTCGGATTCCTCGCCGATCTGGCCGAGCGCGATGGCGCGCACAATCATGGTGATGGTCTGGTTGCCCGAGTTGCCGCCGATGCCGGCGACGATGGGCATCAGCGCCGCCAGGGCGACGAGCTTCTCGATCGTCCCCTCGAAGGCGCCGATGACGCGCGAGGCGATCAGTGCGGTGACGAGGTTGATCGCCAGCCAGGCCCAGCGGTTCTTCACCGAGTCGATCACCGGCGCGAAGATGTCCTCTTCCTCCTTCAGGCCGGCGTGGGCCAGCTGGTCGGCCTCGGCGCTTTCGCGGATGTAGTCGAGCACCGCATCGACGGTGACGCGGCCGATCAGCTTGTGGTCGACGCTGACGACGGGCGCCGACACGAGGTCGTAGCGCTCGAAGGCCTGCGCCGCCGTCTCGGCGTTGTCTTCCGGCCGCAGCGTCAGCGCTTCCTTGCGCATCACCGCGGCGACCTCGGTTTCCGGGTCGTTGATCAGCAGCGCGGTGATCGGCAGCACGCCTTCGAGATGATCCTCGCGGTCGATGACGAAGAGCTGGTCGAACTGGTCGGGCAGCTCGTCGAAGCGGCGCAGGTAGCGCTGCACGACTTCGAGCGTGACGTCAGCGCGCACC
>CAYNCH010000161.1:0-4840 GCA_964395815.1 uncultured Methyloversatilis sp. | reverse complement strand
CGACTTCCTCGACCGAGAAATACCGTCCCGGATGGGCCAGCAGGCATTGCAGATAGGCGAGGCCCAGCATGTCGCGCAGCTGGAAGTGGGGCTGTCCGCTGAAGCCGATCTCCCAGCCGGCCGGGTGGGCGCGGAACAGGTTTTCGGCAACGGGCTGCTGCCCGCGGGCGAGGTCGCGCAGCGCGTCGAGCGCGAACTTGTGGCGCAGCTGGTTGCGCACCCGTGCCATGACGACATCGGGAGCGAAGGGCTTGGTGATGTAGTCGGCGGCACCGGCCTCGAAGCCGAGAATTTCGTCGCTGCGTTCGTCCAGCGCGGTGATGAAGACCACCGGGATGTGGCGGGTCGCTACCTGGCGCTTGATTTCCCGGCATACGGCATAGCCGTCCTGGTCGGGCATCATGATGTCGAGGAGGATCAGGTCGGGCAGCGGCGTTGTTTGCAGCAGCCGGAGCGCTTCCTTGCCGCTGGTGGCGAACTGCAACTCGTGCGAACCGGCGAGCAGATCGACCAGGGCATGAAGGTTCGCCGGCACATCGTCGATCAGCAGGAGCCGGGGTCGTGTCGTAGGTTCGTTGGACGTTGTCATGGTGTCGTCAGCGTGGCGCGCAATGTTGCCATGGCTTGGGCCGCAGCGGTGAAATCGAAGCGATCCAGGGCCGCATGGAGCTCCTCGAGCGCGGGAAGCCGCTCGGCGGGCAGACTGGCGCGCAGGGCGGCCAGCGCAGGTTCGTCGATATAGGCATGGCGGCTGATTTTCGCGGCCAGCGTGTCCAGTTGAGCGGCGAGCTCTGCGCCATCGAGAGGTGTTGCCGTGGGGGTGTCGGCCGGATTCCGTGCCTCGCGCGCATCGAGTGCCGCCGCCAGCCGGCGGGCACTCTGGCGCAGCAGTTCGAGTTCGTTGTGGATGGCATCGAGCAGCGTGGCGGGGTCGTCAGCGTGATTCTGCTTTTGCAGCATGTCGGCCAGCCCGGCCAGCGTCATCGCGCCCAGGTTGGCGGCGGCGCCCTTCAGCGCGTGGGCGAGCTTCCAGGCGGCGGTCCAGTGTGCGGCGGCGATGTGCTCGCGCAGTTGCTGGCTGGCCTCGCCCAGGTCATCGAGAAATTGTTCCATGCGCCGGACCAGGCGCCGGGGTTGACCGGCGGCCATGCGCAGCGCCACCGCTTCGTCAAGCCCCGGCACGCTTGCCGGCAGGCTGTGCGACGGACTGCCGCCGCCCTGGGCGACGGCGGTGGATGATTCCGGATCGAGCCAGCACTGCAGCGCCGCATAAAGCCGCTGCGGCGCCACCGGTTTGGTGAGGTGATCGTTGCAGCCCGCCGCCAGACTCTTGTGCGCATCCTCGGCCAGGCCATGGGCGGTCATGGCGATGATCGGCAGGAGCTCCATACCGGGGGTCGCCCGCAGTTGCCGGGTGGCGCTGAGACCGTCCAGCGCGGGCATCTGGATATCCATCAGGATGGCATCGAAACACTCCGTAAGCGCCAGGCTGACTGCCTGGCGGCCATCGACGGCCTCGCTGACCGCGATGCCGGCATCCGTGAGCAGTTCGACGATCACCTGGCGATTGAATGTATTGTCCTCGGCGACCAGCACGCGTTTGCCGCGCAGGGTGGCGGGTGGCGGGGCCAGATAGTGCCGGATGTCGCGGGCGACCGCCTGGGCATTCTGGTTGCGTTCGAAGTGCAGTGCGCACATGAAGTCGCTGCCGGCGCCGGGAACGCTCTCCGCCCAGATGCGGCCGCCCATCAGGTCGACCAGCTGGCGGCAGATCGCCAGCCCCAGTCCGGTGCCGCCATAACGCCGCGACGTGGTGCTGTCGGCCTGGCTGAAGGGGACGAACAGGCGTGCCAACTCTTCCGGCGAGATGCCGATCCCGGAATCGCGGATCGAGAACACCAAATCCACCGCCTCCGGGTCGAGGCGGGCGATGCGCACCGCGAGGACGATGCCGCCCCGCTCGGTGAACTTTACCGCGTTGCTCGCCAGATTGATGAGGATCTGTTCGACGCGCAGGCTGTCACCGATCAGCTGGCGCGGCGTTTCCGGCGCCACTTCGAGCGACAGTTCGAGATTCTTTTCGGCCGCGCTTACCCCGACGATCTCGATTACCCGCGACAGGGCGTCGTCGAGCAGGAACGGCCGCTTCTCCAGCGTCAGCTTGCCGGCCTCCAGCTTGGAGAAATCGAGGATGTCATTGATGACATGGAGCAGGAACTCCGAGGACTTGACGATTTTTTCGAGATAATCGCGTTGCGGCGTGCTCAGTGGGGTGCGCAGCGCGAGCAGGGCCATGCCGATCACGGCATTGATCGGCGTGCGCAACTCGTGGCTGACCGACGAGATGAAGGTCTGCTTGGCCTGCTCGGCCTCGCGTTCCTCGGTGATGTCGCGATGGACGCCGATCATGCGCGTCATGTGCCCGGCCGCATCGAATTCGATGCCGAGGCCGCCGGCATGGATCCAGCGCCAGGTGCCATCCTTGGCACGCAAACGAAACTCCGCTTCGTAGAACTCCGCTGCGCCCGACAGGTAACGGGCCACGCCGGCTTCCATCGCGGCGACGTCGTCGGGGTGCATCAGGCTGCGGAAGCTTTCGTAGGATTCCGGAATCTCGCCGCGCCGGTAGCCGAGCATGGCCAGCCAGGCCTCGTCGACGTGGTTGGCGTTGGTGCCGACCTGCCATTCCCAGGTGGCGAGTTTGCCGGCCTTTAGGCTTAGTGCCAGACGGCGGTGGGCGACTTCGAGCGCGCGGGTGCGTGTTGCCACCTGGGCATCGAGTTCATCCCGTGCCGCGGCAAGCGCGGCGCGGGTTGCCCGCTGCTGGCGCACCAGCCAGGCGAGCGCGGCGGCCAGGGCCGCTACGAGACCGCCGATCACCCAGTCTTTTGCGTCAGTCGTGGCCCATGGCGCAGCGGCCGTCGTCTCCGCGTATGCCGCCGTGTCGGGCGTGCAGGCGGCGAGCAGGGCGAGCGGCAGAACGGCGATGTGCAGGGCACGGGCTTTCGGCATCGGGAGAGAGTGGCACAGATTGCGGTGTCCGGCTGGATGCCGGCGCGTGGCGATTATGCCTGCCGGCGGTAGGGATTCGCTACGCAGTGTGTAGCTGCCGCACCGCCCCGTTCAAGCCGCGGCAGGCGGGGGCTCCAGCAGGCCGGCAAGGCGCAGCAACTGGAGGTCGACGGCTTCGACCAGGGTGACGATGCGCACCCCCTCGCCGGCCGTGGCGGGCTCGCGCAGGGCGTTATCGAGCATCCGCGCCGCCTCGGCCAGTCCGCGTGCGCCCAGGTTGGCGGCGACGCCCTTGAGCGTGTGGGCGATGCGGCGGGCGCCTTCCCGATCCTGCTGGACGAGGAGCTTCTGGACCTGCGCCATGTCGTTGCGGTGGCTCTCCACCAGCGTACGCAGATAGGCGACGAGCTTGGCCTGCCGTCCGCGCACGACCTCCAGCGCCTGCTCGATATCGATCTCCGCAGCGGCCGACAGACGCGCGACGATCGTCGCCGTGGCCGCGTCGACCTCCGGTTCGGGCGAGGACGCGCGTGCCGTCCCGCCGGCGCCGACTTTTGCCGGGGCGACCGCGCTGTTCTTCGGCAGCCATTTGAGCAGCGTGGCGTAGAGCGTGCCGGGGTCGACCGGCTTGGTGACGAAATCGTTCATGCCCGCCGCGGCACAGTTGCGACGGTCTTCGGCGAAGGCATTGGCGGTCATCGCCAGGATCGGCAGCGTCTGGCGGCCGGGCATGGCCCGGATGCGCCGCGTCGCTTCCAGGCCGTCCATCTCGGGCATCTGCATGTCCATCAGCACCAGATCGTAGGCGCCGCTGCCCACCTTCTCGACAGCGATGCGGCCGTTTTCGGCGGTGTCTGCCGTTAGGCCGGCATCGTGCAGCAGGTCGAGCGCCACTTCGCGATTGATGGGATTGTCCTCGACCACCAGCAGGCGGGCGCCGGCATGCTGCTGACGCAGCGTGATCCCGGCATCGGCATTGCCGCCATCCGGCATGCCCACCGGCTGGCCGCGTTCCAGCCGGACGGTGAACCAGAAGGTGCTGCCCTGGCCGGGCACGCTCTCGGCACCGGCCGTGCCGTTCATCAGGCGGGCGATGCTCTGGGTGATGGCCAGGCCCAGGCCGGTGCCGCCGTGCTGGCGCGTGGTGGAGGCGTCCCCCTGTTCGAAAGCCTTGAACAGGCGCTCGATCGCCTCCGGCGCGATGCCCACGCCGGTGTCGCGGACCGCGAAACGCATGAGGACATGCGTCTCGTCTTGCCCGGCAATGCGCGCACTCAGGGTGATCGTGCCGCTGGCGGTGAATTTGACGGCATTGCTGGCGTAGTTCAGCAGTGCCTGTTGCAGGCGGGTGGCATCGCCGCGCAGCCAGGGCAGGACGGAGTCGGTCTCGATCGCCATGGCGAGCCCCTTGCCGCGGGCGATTTCCTCGGTCAGCTTGCACACGCGATCGAGCAGGTCGGCCGGATTGAAATCCTGCATTTCCAGCACGAGCTTGCCAGCCTCGATCTTGGAGAGGTCGAGGATGTCGTTGATGACCGACAGCAGGTGATGGCCGGCGGTATCGATCTTGTCGAGCCGTTCGGCGACGCGCACATTGATCGTCTCGCGTCGCAGCAGGTGGGTGAGGCCGAGGATCGCGTTGAGCGGCGTGCGAATCTCGTGCGACATGTTGGCGAGAAACTCGCTCTTGGCCTGCGACAGGCGGTGCGCTTCGGTCAGCGCGGGGGCGGTGGCCCCTGCCGCCTGCTGGATTTCGGTGATGTCCTGTACCGCGCCATAGGCATCCGTTGGCCGGCCTGACGCATCGATGTTAACCTGCCCCTGTTCG
>CAYNCH010000160.1:0-4859 GCA_964395815.1 uncultured Methyloversatilis sp. | reverse complement strand
TCGCGCCGAGCGCGCAGTTGAGGCCGAAGGACAGCGGCCGCGCGTGGCGCAGCGAGTTCCAGAAGGCCTCGGCGGTCTGGCCCGAGAGCGTGCGGCCGGATGCGTCGGTGATGGTGCCCGAGATCATGATCGGCCAGCGCCGGCCCTGCTGATCGAAGAAGGTCTCGATGGCGTAGAGCGCCGCCTTGGCGTTGAGTGTGTCGAAAATCGTCTCGACCAGCAGGATGTCGGCGCCGCCCTCGACCAGGCCGCGCGCCGATTCCAGGTAGTCCGCCACCAGCGCATCGAAGGTGATGTTGCGGAAGCCCGGATCATTGACGTCGGGCGAGAGCGAGCCGGTGCGCGAGGTGGGCCCGAGCACGCCGGCGACAAAGCGCGGTTTTTCCGGCGTCGAATACTGGTCGGCGATCTCGCGGGCCAGCTTCGCGCCGGCGACGTTCAGCTCATAGGCGAGGTCTTCCAGCCCGTACTCGGCCTGCGACACGCGCGTGGCGTTGAAGGTGTTGGTCTCGAGAATATCCGCGCCAGCCTCGAGGTACTGGGCATGGATGCCGCCGATCACGTCCGGCCGCGTCAGGCACAGCAGGTCGTTGTTGCCCTTTAGATCCTTGACGTGGCTGCGGAAACGGTCGCCGCGATAATCGGCCTCGACCAGATTGTGGCGCTGCACCATGGTGCCCATGGCGCCGTCGAGAATGAGGATGCGCTGCGCGAGCAAGGCGCGCAGTTCGTCTGAGCGGTCGGGGGACATGAGCAAAAAGTGCCGGAAGTGGTTGAAATCGGGGAAAATTTTAGCATGCGAGATATATTCGCTTGCTTTATGGGCTGATTAGCATTACTGTTTTGAGCCGCCCACAAGGACTATCGACAAGGAAGCAATCATGGAACACCTGACTCCAAAAGAGGCCGCCGATTTCCTGCAACACAACCCCAAGGCCCTGTTCATCGACTGCCGCAGCGAGATGGAATTCCTGTTCGTCGGTCATCCGGCGGGTGCGCTGCATGTCGCCTGGAACGACGGTCCGGACTGGGAAGTGAACCCCCACTTCGTCGGCGAGGTCAAGAAACTGGCCGGCCACGTCCATGATCGCCCTGTCGTGCTGATCTGCCGTAGCGGCAACCGCTCGGTCGATGCCGGCAATACCCTCGAACAGGCCGGCTTCACGCGTGTTTACAACGTGCTGCACGGCTTCGAGGGCGAACTCGACGACCATCACCATCGCGGAACAGAAAACGGCTGGCGCTTCGACGGCCTGCCGTGGGAACAGTGCTGAACTAAGCGCGCTGCGCCGGTGTGCGTTCAGCGCCGGCGTTGTTGCGGCGGACGCGCCGGCATGGGGGCACCGCGGCCTTCGATATGACGAAAGTTGATGCGCCCCTTGGAGAGATCATAGGGCGACATTTCGAGGGTGACCTTGTCGCCCGCGAGGATGCGGATGTGATGCTTGCGCATCTTGCCCGCGCTGTAGGCGATAAGGATATGGCCGTTGTCGAGCGTGACGCGATAGCGCGAATCGGGCAGCACTTCGTCCACCACCCCGTTCATTTCAATGAGTTCTTCCTTGGCCATCGGCTCTTCTCCTGAGGAAAGACTTAAAAGAAAAAGCCCGGCCTGTGCCGGGCTCTTCCGGTCGAGCAGCTCGTCACCCGGCACAGACCGGATGCGCCACTCCAAGTCAAGCGCGCTTAGTCGAGCGAGCGGATGTTCGACGCCTGCTGGCCCTTGGGGCCGGTGGTGATGTCGAAGCTGACGCGCTGGCCTTCCTTGAGGGTCTTGAAGCCTTGGCTCTGAATCGCGGAGAAATGCGCGAACAGATCGTCACCGCCGTTTTCCGGGGTGATGAAGCCAAAGCCTTTCGAATCGTTGAACCACTTCACGGTACCTGATGCCATTCTTGAATATCCTTTAAAAACATAACGATGGGGACGCATCCCCGGATGGGACGACTATCAAGACGGCGGGGTGATGAAGGGAAAGAACCTGCAGGAAGCACTTGCGTGAACTGCGGGCATAACACCGAACAACAATGACACTGCTTGAAAATCGTGCCATGTACTATGCACGTGTTTTACGAATAACGCAATGAATTTCATCAAAAAGTCGGTGGTAGCGGAACGGCAGTGCACTCCCGGCAACAATCGCGCATGCTGCCTGTAACATCCGGACATGCGCCTGCCCCGCCCATCCGACCTGCTCGCCGCCTTGCGCGACCCACGCCGCTGGAGGCGCTGGGGTCTCGAAATCCTGGTGCTGATCGCCATCGTCGGCGCCGTCACCCTGTGGCAAAACCGCGGCCTGCCGGAAGGACCGGCCCCCGCACTCGCCGGTCAGCGCACCGACGGTACCTCCGTCAGCATCGGCGCCGGCCAGACGGCGACCCTGGTGGTCTTCTGGGCGACCTGGTGCCCGGTCTGCAAGGCCGAAGCCGGCAACATCGAGGACGTGGCGCAGGACTGGCCGGTCATTTCCGTCGCCATGCAGTCGGGCGATGCCGCGGAGGTCGTGAAGTACCTGCGCGACCACGGCCTCAGGGTCCCCGCCCTGGTGGACGCCGACGGCCGCCTCGCCGCCGGTTGGCGGGTGCGCGGCGTGCCGGCCCATTTCATCCTCGATCCGGCCGGCAACATCCGCTTCCGGGTGGTCGGCTACGCCACCGAGTGGGGCCTGCGCTTGCGGCTGTGGTGGGCGCAACGCTTTCCCGCATGACCGCCATCACCTTTCCGCCGCTGCGTCTCGCCTGGACGGTCTGGGGCCTCGCCGCGCTGTTCTATCTGTTCGCCTTCTATCAGCGCGTCGCCCCGGCGGTGATGACCGACCAGCTGATGGCCGAATTCGCCATCGGCGGCGCGGCACTCGGCAATCTGTCCGCTTTCTATTTCTATGCCTATGTGGCGATGCAGATTCCCACCGGCGTGATGGCCGACCGCTGGGGACCGCGCCGCGTGCTCGCCGTCGGCGCCGGCATCGCCGCGCTCGGCAGCCTGCTGTTCGCCTTTGCACCGAGCTTCGGCTGGGCCGGCTTCGGCCGTCTGCTGGTCGGCGCCTCGGTCGCCGTCGCCTTCGTGTCGGCGCTCAAGCTCGCCAGCCACTGGTTCCCGCCGCAGAAGTATGCGCTCGCCTCGGGGATGGCGCTGTTTTTCGGCGTGACGGGCGGCGTGCTGGCCGGCGTGCCGCTGCGCCTACTGGTCGAAGGCTTCGGCTGGCGCATGGTGATGGGCAGCGCCGGCGCCTGCGCCGCCCTGCTGTGCGTCGCGATCTGGTGGATCGTCCGCGACGATCCGGCCGAACGCGGCTACGCCAGCCACCACGCGCACGCCAGCGAGAAGCACGGTCATCCGCCCATCATCGCCGGCCTGATCGAGACCCTCTCCTACCGCAATGTCTGGCTGCTGATGCTGGCGCCGATCGGCTTTTCGGGTGCGGTGCTGACGTTCGGCGGCCTGTGGGGTGTGCCCTGGCTGCGCCAGGTGCACGGCCTCGACCCGAAGGCCGCGGCCGCGGTGACCTCGACGCTGCTGGCGGCCTGGGCACTGGGCGGACCGCTGCTCGGCAGCTGGTCGCAACGCCTGGGCCGGCGCAAACCGCTCTACCTGATCAGCGGCGCCATCGCCTGCGCCGGCTGGGCGGCGGTGATCTTCCTGCCGCTGCCGCTATGGCTGATGATCCCGCTGCTGATCGTGATCGGCTTCACCTCCGGCAACATCATCATCGGCTTCGCCTGGGCCAAGGAATCGCTGCCGCTGCGCCTGATGGGCACCGCCTCGGGCGTGGTCAACATGGGGCCGCTGCTGGGCGGCGTGTTCCTGCAGCCGGGCGTCGGCTGGCTGCTCGATCGCGGCTGGGGCGGCGAGCTCGCCGGCGGCGTGCGGCTCTACGACGCAACTACCTGGCAGGGGGGCTTCGCCCTGATGTTCGTCGCCGTCGTGCTGGCCCTCGTCTGCGTGCCCTTCGCCCGCGAAACACACTGCCGGCAGACCGGCTAGTCAGGTCGCGTCGAGCAGCGCGGCCAGACGGCGCAACTGGGCATCCACCGCGTCGCACAGCTTCTGGAGATCCGCCGCCGCACCGTCCTGGTCCTCATCGCCGGCGCGCAAACAGTATTCCAGATCGCGCGCCGCCTGCGACAGCCCCTCCGCACCCAGCGTCGCCGCCGTGCCTTTGAGGGTATGCGCCATGCGACGCGCGGTATCGCGATCGCCCTGCTGCAACGCCGCCTGCAGACCGCCCATGTCCGCCTCATGACGCTCGGCCATCTTGCGCAGCATCAACAGGTAACGGTCGCGCTTGCCGAGCAGCATCTTGAGACCCCGCTCGACGTCCAGCTCCGGTGCCGCGGCCAGGCGGGCGAACACGGCCTCTGCATCGCTGTCGGCAGCGGGGCTGGCCGCCGCCGGGGAACCCGTCCCGCCAGCGCCGACTTTTGCCGGGTGCGCCGCGACAGACGGTGCCGGCAGCCACTGGAGCAGGGCGGCATACAGCGCATCCGGATCGACCGGCTTGGCGACGAAATCGTTCATGCCCGCATCCAGGCAGGCCTGCCGGTCCTCGTCGAAGGCGTTCGCCGTCATGGCGATGATCGGCAGGCGGTCGGGACCGTGCTCCGGCAGGGCGCGAATGGCGCGCGTGGCCGCCAGCCCATCCATCTCCGGCATCTGCATGTCCATCAGGATCAGGGCATAGTCGTTCGCACGCACCTTGTCGACGGCAATGCGGCCATTTTCCGCGGTATCGACCACCAGCCCGGCCGCATCCAGCAGGTCGATCGCCACCTCGCGATTGATTGCGTTGTCCTCGGCCAGCAGAAGCCGCGCACCGGCATGACGGTTGCGGAGCGCCGCGCCGCCGCCGCTGTGTGTTG
>CAYNCH010000159.1:0-4872 GCA_964395815.1 uncultured Methyloversatilis sp. | reverse complement strand
CGGCCAACTCCGACGAGGCGCTACGCGAAGTGGCACTCGACCTGCAGGAGGGCGCGGACATGGTGATGGTCAAGCCGGGCATGCCCTATCTCGACATCGTGCGCCGGGTGAAGGACGCGTTCGGCGTGCCGACCTATGCCTACCAGGTCAGTGGCGAGTACGCGATGCTCAAGGCGGCGGCGCAGAATGGCTGGCTGAGCCACGATGCCTGCATGCTGGAGGCCCTCCTGTGCTTCAAGCGTGCCGGCGCCGACGGTATCCTGACTTACTTCGCCCTCGAAGCAGCAGAACTGCTGCAAGCGTGATACGCGTCAGGCCGCAGAACTATTGGCTGTTAGCCAAGCAACAAGGTTTTCTGCGCCGGCCAGAGGGCGAGCGGATCGTCCTTGAAGCCGCTCTTGACGTAGCGCTGCAGGCGGCCGAGCAGGTGGCAGACCAGCAGGTCGGCCTGCGCGGCACAGTCGTGCTCGCTCGGCAGCGAGCGCTGCGCGACCGCGATCTTTAGCGCCTGTTTCAACGAGGCCTCCAGTCGCTCGAACAACTGGTTGATGCGCGCCTGCAGGCGCGGGTTTTCATGCACGAGGGCATCGCCGATCATGACGCGCGCCAGGCCCCGGTTCTTGCCGGCAAAGCGCAGTGCGGCCACGAGCATCAATTCGGCCTGCTTCAGGCCACTTTCCTCGTCGGTGGCGATCTGACCGACGACGGTGAAGAGCGCGTTCTCGATGAACTCGATCAGTCCTTCGAACATGCGCGCCTTGCTTGGAAAGTGGCGGTACAGGGCGGCTTCCGATACGTCGAGCCGTGCGGCCAGTGCGGCGGTGGTGATCTTTTCGCCCGCCGGATTTTCCAGCATGGTGGCGATGGTTTGCAGGATCTGGAGTTTCTTTTCGCCGGGTGCGGTCATTTCGCGAGTCCTAGACGGGGAAGTTCGAGTACCGATTTTATGAGCACATCGACGTAAGCGGGCGCTCGCACCGCAGGTGAAACAAGCACGGTTTTCATGCCTAATTGCCGCGCTGTACGCAGGTTGGCCGGGCTGTCCTCGACGAAGATGCAGCGCTGCGCTTGTAAGCCTTCGACGTGCAGCAAACGGCGAAAGGCGGCGAGATGGGGCTTGGGTGTCAGGCGCAGGCGCTCGATCGTCCACACGCTGTCGAACAGGCGATGGATGCCGACATGCGCGAGGATGGCTTCGACATAACGGCGCGGTGCATTGGAAAACAGGATCTTGCGGCCGGGCAGGCGTTCGAGCGCGTGGCGCAGGGCCGGTTCGAACACCACCATGCGGGGCAGGTCGTCGAGGAAATCGTGGGTGCGGGCGAGGAAGTCGTGCGGGTCGACGCCGTGGTGACGCACCAGTCCCGTCATGGTGGCGCCGTAGCGCTGCCAGTACTCATCGCGCAGGGCCCGGGCCACCGTCTCGCCGACGCCGACTTTGTCGGCCACGTAATCCAGCATCGCCCGGCTCAGGGCCGGGAAGATGTTCGGGTTGGCGTCGTGCAGCGTGTTGTCGAGGTCGAACAGCCAGACCCGACGTGAAGTCATTTCGACTTGATCAGCGTGCCGACGCCCTGGTCGGTCAGGATTTCGAGCAACAGGGCGTGCTCGACGCGGCCATCGATGATGTGCACGCTCTTCACGCCGCTGCGGGCGGCGTCGAGGGCCGAGCCGATCTTCGGCAGCATGCCGCCGGAGAGGGTGCCGTCCTCGACCATCGCATCGATTTCCTTCGGCGTCACGCCGGTCAGCAGTTCGCCGGCCTTGTTGAGCACGCCCGGGGTGTTGGTCAGCAGCACCAGCTTCTCGGCATTCAGGACTTCGGCGATCTTGCCGGCGACGACGTCGGCGTTGATGTTGTAGGTCTCGCCCTTGGGACCGACGCCGATCGGCGCGATCACCGGGATGAAGTCGCCGGTGTCGAGGAAGGAGATCAGCGACGGGTCGATCGAGGTGATCTCGCCGACCGAGCCAATGTCGATCATCTCTTCCGGATTGTCCTTGTTGGGCAGCATCAGCTTGCGGGCGCGGATGAAGTTGCCGTCCTGGCCGGTGAGGCCGACCGCCTTGCCGCCGTGCTGGTTGATGAGGTTGACGATTTCCTTGTTGACCTGGCCGCCGAGCACCATCTCGACGATGTCCATGGTCTCATCGTCGGTGAC
Organism: uncultured Methyloversatilis sp.; assembly: GCA_964395815.1. Lineage (GTDB taxonomy): Bacteria > Pseudomonadota > Gammaproteobacteria > Burkholderiales > Rhodocyclaceae > Sulfuricystis. Next base: position 2,710 of record CAYNCH010000159.1, on the reverse strand, counting down.
GCGCATGCCCTGGATGAAGGTGCCCTGCTTGCCGACGCGCTTGAGCAGGTCCTCGATCTGCGGGCCGCCGCCGTGGACGACCACCGGGTTCATGCCGACCAGCTTGAGCAGCACCACGTCGCGCGCGAAGCCGTCCTGCAGCTTCGGGTCGGTCATGGCGTTGCCGCCGTACTTGATGACGATGGTCTTGTCGAAGAAGCGCTTGATGTAGGGCAGCGCCTCGCCGAGGATCTTGGCCTTGGTGGCGGCGGGGAGGCTATCGTTGGCTGGGGTGGTCATGGCGGCTCAAAAGAAATGGGACGGCGGAAATTCTACCGCCGTCCCGTCATCGCCGACTTTTGCGGATCAGTCGATCGCCAGGCGCTTCGACTGGGTGGCAGCCTTTTTCGGCAGCGTCAGTTCCAGAACGCCGTCGGTGAATTTCGCGCTGGCGGCGTTGTCGTCGATATCCTGGCCGAGCTGGAAGCTGCGCGACACCTTGCCGAAGTAACGCTCGGAACGCAATACGCGCTCGCCTTCCTTGACATCCTTCTCTTCCTTGCGTTCGGCGCTGATCGAGACGACCGGGCCGTCGATGCTGACGTGAATGTCTTCCTTCCTGATGCCGGGCATTTCGGCATGGACGAGGTAGGCCTTTTCCTGCTCCTTGACGTCGATCCTGACGGTCGGCGCTTCGATATCCTTGCTCATTTCGACCGGACGCACGAAGAAACCGCGGAAAAGGTCGTCGAGTGGGTCATAACGGGTGATTTGCGGCATGTTGCTCTCCTCAAAAGAGTTATCGACAGGAAATACCTAGTATCTCTACCGATGTTTTTCAAGGATGATTTTGTGTCATCCGCGCGCAGCCCAGCATCAGGATGGCATCGCGATTGGTCCAGGAAAAGCAGGCGGCGGCGGCATCCCGCCAGGGCAGCCAGCGCCAGGCGCGATGTTCGCCGGGGGCGGTGTTGATGGGAGTGCCGGCAGGGATGCGCAGGCCGAAGACATGTTCGGTGTTGTGCGTAACACCCGCCGGATAGCGGTCGCGCCATTCGGTAAAGATCTCGAAACGGTTCGAGAGGTGCCAGTTGGACAGGTCGGCCGGAGAGCAACGAATGCCGGTTTCCTCCATCACTTCGCGCACGGCGGTTTCTGCCCGAGACTCATCGCCTTCACGGGAGCCGGTCACCGATTGCCAGTAGCCCGGATGCGCGGCGCGTTCGAGCAGGAGGATGTTTAGATCCGGGTCGTGGATGACGACCAGGACCGAGACAGGCTGTTTCGTGCCTGCCATCGCGTTCAGGCGATGTCGGCGAGCCAGTTGATGCCGTCGGCCTGCATGTCGACGAAGCACCAGAAGGGAGTGCCCTGTTCGCGCCACTCGCTGGCGGCGGCCTCGAACACCTGCAGGGTTTGCACGAAATCCGCCTCGGCACGGCCATGGATGCCGTCGCAGTGTTCGAGAATGACCACATAGCCATCGGCAGGTTGCCACCCGAGGTCGGCCAGGCAGTCGAGCAAGGCATCCCAGTTGTGGCCGAACCACTCGGGGAAGGCCATGGCTTGCGCGATTGCCGAGAGCAGCCCGGTCTTGTCCCGAGCGCCCGCGAGATCAACGCGGGACACGAAGTAGCCGTTGCTTTCGGCGGCGGCGATCAATGCCGCTTCACCGTCGAGCGGCATGTGATAGACGCTGGCGTGCTCGACGCGGGTCAGGATATCGGCGTAATTCATTCGATGATTTTGCGAAAACTCTTGTAGTGGTCGGCGGTGTACCAGCAGGCATCGGGCCGGCGCGGCTGCTCGCCGCCGCACACGATGCGCCGCGCACCACGGTGCTTCACGCCGGGCGTGCGTACGGTGTATTCCCGGTAATAGCCGCGCCGTTGCAGGGGCAGCCGTTTTTCGAAGTTGTTGAAGGTGATGCCGTCGCGCTTATGAGGGAACGGCCCGCCCTGTTCGATCAGCGCCAGCACCTCACGGCCTGCCGGCGGCAGGTCGCCCCGCGTGATCTCCTGCGCCTGCGCAGCCCCACCCAGCAACGTGAGGCAGGTCAGCAGCAGGGACAGGAAGGAACGCATCACGATTTGCCGACCCTATCAGCCAATCACTGCCTGTGTCTCGACCTTCTGGCGCAGGCGGATGTGCAGTTCGCGCAGCTGCTTCTCGTCGACGCCGGAGGGGGCGTCGGTGAGCAGGCACTGGGCGCGCTGCGTCTTTGGGAAGGCGATCACGTCGCGGATCGACTCGGCGCCGGTCATCATGGTGACGATGCGGTCGAGGCCGAAGGCCAGGCCGCCGTGCGGCGGCGCGCCGTACTTGAGGGCATCGAGCAGGAAGCCGAACTTGAGGCGCTGCTCTTCCTCGCCGATGCCGAGCGCCTCGAAGACGCGCGCCTGCACGTCGGCCTTGTGGATACGCACCGAACCGCCGCCGATTTCCCAGCCGTTGAGGGCGAGATCGTAGGCCTTGGCGAGGCACTCGCCCGGATTCGTCTTCATCAACTCGTCGTGGCCGTCCTTCGGTGAGGTGAAGGGGTGGTGGCAGGCGGTCCAGCGCTTGTCTTCCTCGTCGTACTCGAACATCGGGAAGTCCACGACCCACAGCGGTTCCCAGGCCTTGCCGTTGACGTAGCCCTTCTCGTGGCCGAGCTTGATGCGCAGCGCGCCGAGGGCGTCGTTCACGATCTTGGTCTTGTCGGCGCCGAAGAAGATCAGGTCGCCGGATT
>CAYNCH010000158.1:0-4874 GCA_964395815.1 uncultured Methyloversatilis sp. | reverse complement strand
GACGCTCGACCACGGTGTGTCGATCACCGATGCTTGCATCGGCTGGGAAGATACCGTGACGGCGCTCGACCAGCTGGCCGAAGCCGTGCGGGTGCGCCGTACCCGCTTGGCCGAGCGCTGATCGACCGCCGCGGTTCCGGGGGTCGATCCGCTAGCGTTGTGGCGGCTCGCCTGACGCCTATAATCGACCGGTCGTCAGTCATCCCGCAGACATGACCGCTACCTCCATTTCCGATCCGTTCGCCAGCTTTCTCGCCCTCGGCGATGCGACGGGTTTCGTCGATCGCATCCTCGAAATCATCGAGCATATTCGGCTCTTCGAGGATTTCGAGCGTGCGGAAATCGGGATTCTGGCCCGCTACCTGCGTTGCTACCGGGTTGAAGCCGGGGCCGAAATCATTCGCGAAGGGATGCCCGGGGATTTCATGGTGCTGGTCATCGAAGGCAGCGTCGAGATCCTCAAGCTCGATCCGCGCGGCCTGCCGCAACGGCTGGCTGTCGCCGGGCCGGGCAAGACCCTGGGCGAAATGTCGCTGATCGACGGTGAGCCACGCTTTGCCAGTTGCGTGACGCAGGAACCGACGATTTTCGCGGTGCTCGACCGCGACGCGCTGATCCGCATCGTCCACGAAGAGCCGCGCTTCGGCGTCAAGCTGCTCATGGAACTGCTGATGCTGCTCAACCAGCGCCTGCGTACCGTCAGTGGCGAACTGATGAAGTGCATGGAGAATCAGCGGCTCCGCATTCGCTAGGCGTTTATGCCCTTTTTCCACATCACGTCGCCGCATCCGGCATGCCGGTTGAGCCAGCGTGCCAGGACGAACAGCAGGTCGGAAAGACGGTTCAGATACTGACGGGAAGCCGCGGAGATCGCTTCATTGTGTGCCAGGGCCACGACGGCACGCTCGGCGCGCCGACAGACGGTACGGGCGTGGTGGGTGAGTGCCGCCGCACGTGTCCCGCCCGGCAGGATGAATTCCTTGAGCGGTTCCAGATCGTCGTTGTAACGGTCGATGGCGGTTTCCAGGCGGCCAGGCTGCGAGTCCTTGAGAAAGGCCCCCCCTGGCACCGAGAGTTCGCCCCCGAGGTCGAACAGGTCGTGCTGCACGCCGGTCAGCAGTAGCTGCACTTCGTCCGGTATCTCCTCGCACAGCATGACGCCGATGATGGCATTCAGTTCGTCCACATCGCCCAGGGCAGCAATGCGGGGCGCATCCTTGCCGACGCGGGAACCGTCGCCGAGGCCGGTGGTACCGGCATCGCCGGTGCGGGTATAGATTTTCGAAAGTCGGTAGCCCATGATGGTCATAAGTCGGCGCCGGCGGGACGGCGCCTGATAGCGATGGATCGGACTGCCGAGTGTATGCGATCAGGCCTGCTTCTGCACCGCGGCGACCAGTTCATCCGGCTCCGGCGGGCGTTTCACCACCAGCACGGCGCATTCGAGTTCGCCGACCACGCGGTCGGTGGTTTGGCCGGTGAGCTTGCGCGACAGGCCTTTCTGCTGATCGTTGCCGATTACCACGAGATCCGCACCGATCTCCCGCGCCGTGTCGATGATGGCACGGTCGGGCGTCTTGTCTACCATTGTCGTGTCGCAGGTGATGCCTTCGAGTCGCAGCAGGTTGCGCTTGTCCTCGATATCGTCGGCATTACCGGCGATGGCCAGCAGCGTCACCGGCAGTTTTGCCGCCTTGGCGATCTGGATCACGACCTCGACGACGGTATCGCCAATCGGCTGATCGTCGCAGGCCATCAGGATGCGTTTTTGCCAGGGTTGCGATTGCCAGTTGGCGACCAGCACGTGGCAGGGCGAGCCGACGATGATCTGCTGGGCGTTGTCGCCGACCAGCTTTTCCTTCACCCCGCCCCGCGGCGGCCGCCGACCGATGACGAGGATATTGGTGTCAGCGGTCTTCGCCGCCGCCACGACTTCGGCAATTGGCGCTTTGCCGTAGCGGACGATCGCTTCGGCGGCGACGCCGGCCTGGGCGGCCTTGCGTTCGGTCTGAGCCAGTCGGGCATGGGCGATGGCGTCGTCGTCGGGCGATTCGACGCAGGTCATGATGTCGAGCGTGACGCCGAACTGGCGCGCCAGGGCGATGGCGACATCTTCCGGTGCGTGGCTGAATTCCGTGCCGTCGGTCGCCAGCAGCAGGCGCTGGCGGCGGAAGCCGTCGGGCAGCACGCCGCGATTGCATTCCTTGAAGATGCGCGTCTTGCAGGTGCGACAGATGTCCGGGTTGAGCGTCCAGTACAGTGCATGGGTGACGTCGGTCATCACCGGGAAAAATGCGCCTTCGCCGATCTCGTGCGTGTAGCCGCCCTGACGCAGGAACTGGTAGTTGGGGGTGTTGAGCCGGTAGAAATACAGGCCGCCACCAAGCCGCCGCCGCCGCCGCGCTTCCTGCGCAAGCACTTCGGCGCCGGCGATGTCGATGTAGGACAGGCCGGAACAGGTGAGCAGCACGGATTTCTGCTGCGGGTTGTCCTCGTCGATCTGCTGCAGCACCTGCTGCACGTAGCTGGCGGCGCCGAAGTAGAGCGAGCCGGTCATGCGCACGATGCGCAGCTGCGGACACTCGGGACGCCCCTTGGCGCGCACGAAGTGGTAGGCACCTTCCTCGGGCGCCGGTACTACCGGAACAACCTCCGGTTTCGAGGTGCGGTAGAGGAACATCAGCAACGACAGGAAGACGCCGAGGACGATGCCGGCCTCGAGGTTGATCAGCGTGCCGATCAGCGTGGCGGCGAGGATCGCCGACTCGGCCTTGCTGCTGTGCCAGATGTGCCCGATGTGGTGGAAGTCGATCAGCCCCCAGGCCACCAGGAACAGGATGCCGGCCATCGCCGCGTTGGGCAGGTAGGCAGCGAGCGGGGCGACGACGAGCAGAACGAGCACCAACGCCACCGAGGCGAACACAGAGGCCAGCGGCGTGCGCGCGCCGGCTTCGTAATTCACGCCGCTGCGGTTGAACGAACCCGAGGAGGCGTAGGCCGAAAAGAAGCTGCCAACGATGTTCGACAGGCCCTGGCCGATGAATTCCTGGTTGCCGTCGATACGTTGTTCGGAGCGTACGGCGATGGCGCGCGAGATCGACACCGCTTCGGTCAGCGCCAGCATGGTGATGACCAGCGCCGGGCCGAGCGTGGCCTTGAGCGCGTCAATGGAGAAATCCGGCAGCGATAGCGGCGGCAGGCCGGCGGGCAGGGCTCCCACAGTGATGATGCCCGTCACGTCTTGCCCCTGCCACAGTACCAGCACTTCGGCGAACAGGCTGCCGATGATCATCGCCGCGATCATGTAGGGGATCTTCTTGAAGTACTTTTTGGTGAGGATGCCGGTGGCCAAGGTAATAGTACTAACGGACAGAACCCACGGGTTGATGTCCAGGAATTGGACATAGAGCTGGTGGAGGATTTCGTAGAACGGCGTGCCGCGCGGGATGGGGATGCCGAAGAAATTCTTGACCTGGCTGGCGGCGATCAGGATCGCCGCACCGGCGGTGAAGCCGATTACCACAGTGTGCGAGATGAAGTTCACCAGCGCGCCCATGCGCGCGAGGCCGAGGATCAACTGGAACACGCCGACCAGGAAGGTCAGCGTCAGCACCATCTGGATGTATTGCGCCGAACCGGGCTCGGCGGTGTGCGACAGGGCGGCGAAGACCGCAATCGAAATGGCTGTGGTCGGCCCGGAAACCAGATGCCAGCTGGACCCCCACAGTGCGCCGATGATGGCTGGAATCATCGCCGCATAGAGGCCGTATTGCGGCGGCAGGCCGGCGATGGTGGCGAAGGCGACGCCCTGGGGCAGGACGATCAGGGCGCCGGTGAAGCCGGCGAGCGCGTCATCCTTGAGGGTCTTGCGGGTGACCAGCGGCCACCAGAGCAGGAATGGCAGGAGTTTGGCCAGGGAAAGGCTGATGCGGTGTTTCATGCGTGCCGGCGGCCTAGCGGTGGTCGGACAGATATTCGCGTAGCAGGGCGAGCTTGCGGCGGGTCGGCAGCAGTTCGCCGGACTCGGGCTGCGCGAGGCGCGCGATTGCGCGCATCAGCTTGCCCAGCGAGGTCAGGAAGGATTTCATCGGAGCGGCTCTTGTCGTGGAATGGTGACAAGCCTCCTACGCACGTGCCGTGCCAGGTCGTGCTTTTTAAGCAACCCAATGAAATGTAATGGATAAGCGCTTCTTTCAGGTCGGTTGGAAATCCTGCGAATATTGCGTTATGCAATAGCCGTTAGTGTCGCGGTGTTACGTGGTGCCGGGCGCATCGAGTCATTCTCATCCGCATTTTCGGCACGGGCGTAGATCGCCTCGAGCGCCTGGTCGGCGGTGGCGAAGAAGCGCCTAGCGCCGATTTCTTCCCACAAACCGGTGGCGCGCATCACGTCGAGCACCTGCTTCTTGAGGCCGGCAAAGAGCACTACGGTACCGTTGCCGTTGAGCCGCTCGACGAGGTGGTGGATCACCTCCTCGCCCGAGGCGTCGATCTCGTTGATGCCGTCACCGACGATCAGGACGTAAGGGGCCTCGGGGTTGTCGGCCACCGCGCCGAGCACGGCATCCTCGAAATACGAGACGTTGGCGAAATATAGACGGCCGTCGAAGCGGACGGCGGTGACAATTTTCGACGCCGGCAGGTTGTTGAGCCTGGCGTCGCGCAGCGTACCGTCGGCAAAGCGGCCGAGCACGGCGACGCGTGGCTTCATGGTGTTGTAGAGGAACAGTACTAGTGCCAGGGCGGCGCCGACCATGATGCCCTTGTCGAGGTGCGGCGCGGCGACCAGGGTGACGACGAAGGTGACGAGGGCGACGATGCCGTCGAGCTTGCTGGCCTGCCAGGTGTGCTTGAGCGCGGCCGGCGTCACCAGG
>CAYNCH010000157.1:0-4888 GCA_964395815.1 uncultured Methyloversatilis sp. | reverse complement strand
TTCAGCGAGATCGGGTCGAGACCGGCGAACGGCTCGTCGTACATCGCCAGTACCGGGTCGAGGGCGATCGCACGCGCCAGCGCGACGCGCCGCGCCATGCCGCCCGACAGCTCGGTGGGCATCAGGTGGGTGGTGCCGCGCAGGCCCACGGCATGCAGCTTCATCAGCACCAGGTCGTGGATGATCTCTTCGGGCAGGTCGGTGAGTTCGCGCATCGGGAAGGCGATGTTTTCATAGACGGATATGTCGCTGAACAATCCGCCGGCCTGGAACATCAGTCCCATCTCGCGGCGCAGCCGGTAGAGACCGGTATTGTCGAGCTCATGCACGATCCGCCCGTCGAAGCGTACATGGCCGCGTTGCGGCCGCAACTGGCCCCCGATCAGCCGCAGGATGGTGCTCTTGCCCGCGCCGCTGACGCCGAGGATGCCGACCACCTTGCCGCGCGGCACCTTGAGCTCGATGCCGCGCAGTACCCGGTTCGCGCCGTAGGCGAAGTGCAGGCCCTCGATTTCGATCAGGTTGTCGCTGCCGTTCATGTTCCGTCCTTTTCGTTGTCGTTCCGCCAGCGCCGACTTTTCGGCGGCTATCCGAACCGTCCCGCCAGCCAGTCGATGATGTCCTGCGCCGGCCTTTCCCAGTCGGCTTCGAGCATCAGGCCGTGACCCATGCCCGCATGCAGTGTGGCGGCGACGCCGTAACTGTGCGCCGTCATTTCCACCAGCGAAGCAGGGATGATCAGGTCAAGCGCGGCGCCGACGACGCGAAGATCCTCGCGGCCGCGCGGCAGATGGGTCAGCACGCGCGCGGTGTGCGGCAGGTTGAAGAGCATCATATCCCAGATGGCGCGGTGCGATTCCGGCTGGGCGAGGCGATAGTAGCGCAGCAGGTCGTCCATCGCCACCGGCTGGGCGAACAGGGCTTCGCGCAGGCTGTCGAGCGCGACCTGGCCGCCGCTCATCAGGCGGTTGAGGTCGACGAGCAGGCCGGGTTTGCCGAAGAACATGCTGACGGCCGACGAGGCGAGCCCCTGCGGCGGTACCGAGCACATCAGCACGGCGGCCGGTGCATCGTGCTTTTCCAGGTATTTCTGGACGACGAAGCCGCCCATCGAATGGCCGATCAGCACCGGTGCTTCCGGCAGGGAAGCGACGACTTCGGCGACATCATTTACGTAGTCGTCGATCGAGCAGCTGTCGAGCGCCTTGCGCCCGCGGCTGCCGGAATGCCCCGACAGGCTGAGCGCATGGCAGTGAAAGCCGGCGGCGGCGAAGAACGGCATGAAGTGTTCCTGCCAGCACCAGGCGCCGGCATAGGCGCCATGGACGAACAGCAGGGGTGGCATCCCCGGTCGGGCATGGGGCGACCGGGTCGTGAGTATTTCGAGGGTGTTGTCGTTGCGTGGCGTCATGATGCGATGTGGGCGAGCGCCTCGTCGGGCGTCAGCACGCGAAAAAGTGATTCGAGCCGGCGACCGCGCCGCAAGCGCAGCAATGCCTTGTCCGCAGTGACGAGCCAGCGGGCGCCGGCGTCGCGCGCGAGTTCGAGGAACTTCTGGTCATCCTTGTCCTGGCATTTCGGCAGAGGGACTTCCGCCAGCGGCGCGGCTTCGGCCAGCGTGGCGAGGTCGAGGTAGGCCGCGTAGGCGGCCTCCTGGCGTTCGGCTGTCAGCGCGAACTGCTCGTAGGCCAGTACGCGGCGGTATTCGGCGAGGCAGGCGGGGCTGGTGAGCGCCCGCCAGCGCCCGGTCGCGACCTCGCCGCGCAGCGGCGCGAAGCGGCTGTCGGCGAAGACGAACAGGGACAGCAGGACGTTGGTGTCGAAAACGACGCGCAACGCCCCGTCATCCGTCATCGCCTCAGGACTGCTTCTGCAGGTCGAGGCGGAACTTGGCGAAGCTGCCGGGGGCGTCTTCCAGCACCTTGAGTTTGCCCTTGGCCGGGTCGCGCGCCGGCACTGTTTCGTCGTCCTGCGCGGTCACCCAGGCCTGCCAGTCGGTCCACCACGAGCCTTCGTTCTGCTCGGCGCCTGCGAAGAAGGCTTCGGCAGTGTCCGGCAGGGTTTTCGCCGGGTGGGTCCAGAAACCGTACTTGTTGGCGACCGGCGGGTTGACGATGCCGGCGATGTGGCCGGAGCCGCCGAGCACGAACTTGGTCGGACCGCCGAACAGCTGTGCGCCCAGATAGGTGCTCTGCCAGGGGGCGATGTGATCTTCGATCGTCGAGATGAAGTAGGCCGGGATCCTGATCTTCCGGAGGTCGATCTCGACGTCGCCGATCATGATGCCGCCCGGTTCCTTGAGCAGGTTCTTCATGTACATGTTGCGCAGGTAGAAGCTGTGCATCGCGGCCGGCATGCGCGTCGAGTCGGAGTTCCAGTAGAGCAGGTCGAAGGGGAACGGGTCCTTGCCCATCAGGTAGTTGTTGACCACGAAGGACCAGATCAGGTCGTTCGACCGCAGCATGTTGAAGGTGCCGGCCATCTCGGTGCCTTCGAGGTAGCCGCGCTCGTTCATCTTCTTCTCGAGACTGGAGACCTGCTGCTCGTCGATGAACACGCCCAGTTCACCAGGAATCGAGAAATCGAGCATGGTGGTGAAGAAAGTCACCGAGGCGAGGCGCTTGTCCTTTTTCGCTGCGAGGTAGGCAGCGGTCGTGCCGAGCAGCGTGCCGCCGAGGCAGTAGCCGGCGGCGTTGATCTCCTTCTCGCCGGTCTGCGCGCAGACCTGGTCGATGGCGGTCAGGGTGCCTTCGAAGACATAGTCCTCGAAGGTCTTCTCGGCCAGCTTGGCATCCGGGTTGACCCAGGAGATGGTGAACACGGTGTGGCCCTGGTCGAGCGCCCACTTGATGTAGGAATTCTTCTCGCGCAGATCGAGGATGTAGTACTTGTTGATCCAGGGCGGCACGATCAGCAGCGGGCGCTTGAACTGCACCTTGGTGGTGGGCGTGAACTGCATGAGCTGGATCAGGTCGTTCTGGAACACCACCTTGCCGGGCGTGGTGGCGACGTTCTTGCCGAGCTCGAAGGCGGTGGTATCGGTCATGCGCACGCGCAGCTGGCCACCGCCACCTTCCATGTCGCGCAGCAGGTTGTTGAAACCCTTGAGCAGGTTCTGGCCATGGGTCTTCACTGTCTCGCGGAAGACCTCGGGATTGGTGTGCGCGAAGTTGGAGGGCGACATCGCGTCGATGAACTGGCGCGTGAAGAAGTTCACCTTCTCCTGCGTGTGATCGTCGAGGCCCTTCACGCAACACACCGAGTCATGAATGTGGCGTGCCGTGATCAGATAGGACTGCTTGATGAAGTCGAACAGGAAGTGCTCTTCCCACTGCTCGTCCTTGAAACGCTTGTCGCCTTTGGCGGGCGTGGCGACGGGGGGTGCCTGTACGCCCATGAAGCGCAGCATCGAGTGCTGCCAGAGCGAGAAGTAGTCCCAGACGAGATTCATCTGCGCCTGCGCCAGCTGGTAGGGATTGGCCAGCATCTTCGCCATCATGTCCATGAAGGCCTGGGCGACGCCCAGTTCGTCCTGCGGCGGGGTGACGCCGTGCTTGGCCTGGCGTTTGACGTGCTCGGTGATCAGCTTCGAGGCGCGCTGGGCGACCTCGGCATAGGTTTTGGCGACTTCCTGCGGATCGGGCAGGGCGGATTTTTCAGTGGTTTGCGTCATGTTCCCTCACTCCATGGGTATTGGTCATTGCAGCGTTGCGTAGCGGATGATGCCATTCTCCTCGGTGCGCTCTAGGCGGCGCTGGCTTTCCAGGTAATTCAGGTGGGCGATGGCTTCGCCCATGGCGAACATAGTCTGGTGCGGATCATCGATCGGGCGGCCGAACAGCACGGTCAGCAGGTCGCCGGCCGCACGCGGGCCGTCTGCGCAGGCGGCGAGCAGATCGGCGCAGCGCGCTGCGTGGTGGGCCTGCAGTTCGGCGACGCGCGCGTGCAGGCCGCGGAAGGGGCGGCCGTGCGACGGCAGCACCAGCGTGTCGGCCGGCAGGGCGGTGAGCGCCGCGATCGAATCCAGGTAGAGCGACAGCGTGTCGAGCCGCGGTGCGGCCGCGTAGGCGCTGACGTTGGTCGAGATGCGCGGCAGCAGCATGTCGCCGGCGATCAGTACGCCGAGCTCCTCACAGTAGAGGCTGGCATGCTCGGGTGCGTGGCCGTGGCCGACGATGACGCGCCATGCGTGGTCGCCAATGGCGAGGCTCTGGCCAGCGAAGATCGGCCGGAAGCTCGCCGGGATGGCCGGCACGCCGCGCCGGTAGGCGTTACCGCGCGCGTCGAGCGCCGCGCAGCGATCGGGGTCGAGGCCATGGTGGCAGAACATCGCGATCATCGAGGGAATGTCGAAAGGCGCGAGGCCGGCGGCGATGACGTTGGCCGTCAGATACTCGCCCTGCGTCATCCACAGCGCTGCGCCGGTCTCCGCCTCCAGCCAGGCGGCGAGCCCGAGGTGATCCGGGTGGAAGTGGGTGACGATCTGCCGGCGCAGTTGCCGTCCCGCCAGCGCCGACTTCCACGCATCCTTGACCGCATCAAGCGCGATGCCGGTATCGACGGCCGTCCAGGCGTCGCCGTCTGCGAGCAGCCACAGGTTGATGTGGTCGAGCGCGAACGGCAGCGGCATGCGCAACCAATGGACGCCGGGGGCGACCTGCTGGGCCGTGCCGGTTTCCGGAAGAACGTCGAAGGGATAATCGATCTGCATGCACTCCCGGGGCTGTCGTTGCCCGGTCAATGGAAATCTGTTTAACTGCGCCAACCTGCCGGCGCGATTCTAGCCGAAAACCCCAGGATATGTTGCAGTGCAGCAATTCATTCGTCGTCGAACATGACCGAACCCACTTATACCATTGCCGAACTGGCCCGCGAATTTGCGCTCACC
>CAYNCH010000156.1:0-4897 GCA_964395815.1 uncultured Methyloversatilis sp. | reverse complement strand
ACCAACGCACCGGTCACGCCGGCGATCAGGTCGCCGCGCAGGATGAGCGAATTGACGGGAAACCAGGCAAGGAACGGGAAAAGGCGCAGCAACAGCTTGTTGGCGAACATGGGGTCCTCGGAGCGATGACGGCGCGCCGGCGCGTGCGGACAATGCGTTGCAGGATACAGCGCAGTCGTTGCAAAGCGCAGCATTTTATCCGAACGCCGGCCATGGCATTAGAGAGCCGCGTTATGTTCGCATCACCTTCGTCTATTTCCGGGTGGCCAAAAGGCTTCCGCGTCTTGCGCTAAGATGATGCAGAGCATTTGCCGGAGAATCCCATGGGGCTGCCGCAGCGCGATCTGAAACTTCATGCCTACGCCGACTACGTTCAGTGGCCGGAGGATATGCGCTACGAGCTGATCGACGGCGTTGCCTATGCCATGGGGCCGGCACCGGCGCGGCGGCATCAGGAGGTGGCCGGTGAAATATTCCGGCAGATCGCCGATGCGCTGGAGGGAGCCACCTGGCGGCCTTATATCGCACCGTTCGACGTGCGCCTGCCGCGTGCCGATGAGAGCGACGACGAGACCGATACCGTCGTGCAGCCGGATATCAGCGTGATTTGCGACAAGGCCAAGCTCGACGAGCGCGGTTGTCGCGGCGCGCCGGACTGGATTGTCGAAGTGCTCTCGCCGCGCACGGTCAGTCACGACCAGATCGTCAAGCGGGCGCTCTACGAGCGGGCCGGCGTGCGCGAATACTGGCTGGTGCACCCCGGCGACGGCTTGGTCACGATTTACCTGCTGGAGAATGCCGCCTACGGCAAGCCGGTCGTGCAGGAGATGACGGGGACGACCCGCGCGACCCTCCTGCCGCAGGTCAGCATCGACTGGGCGCGCGCGCTGCGGGAAAGCTGAACCGCCGTCCCGCCAACGCCGACTTTCGCGAGGGAGCGGCGGCTGTGTGCGGAAAGTCGGCGCTGGCAGGACGGTGGGAGTCGGCCAAGGGCAATCTCTCGCGGTTGTCATTCCACGAGATTGATGGCACGATGCCATTATCATGTTCCCGGCACTGAACGACCGACATGTCCATCGCCGTGGATTTCGCGACCGATAACCCGGAGTGGAGGCGGCAACAGTCCATGAGCTGCGAAGCATTGCTTGAATTACACGCCAGTCGAGATAACCGATTAACGCACCATTTGGCGTACCCATCACGTTGGGCGGCATGAGAACACTATCGCCAGGAGAAGATATGGAGATCATTATTGCCGTTACCGCCGGTCTGTTTTCGTTACTCGGAGCTTTTGCGGGAAGCGTCTCAAGCAAAGTTTTGCCTAACACTGCGCTCCAAGGGACGCTGCGCGATAAAGCCGCGCAGCGCCGGTGAATTCAGACGATATACACCATTGACGGGTTACGGGATTCCCGTATAGTTCATCCCATGCGCACCGTGATCGAAACGCCGACTTTCCAGAAGCAGGCCGGGAAGCTTTGGACGGAGGAGGAGCGGCTGGAGTTCATCGACTGGATCGCGGCCAATCCGTTGGCGGGCGATGTGATCCCCGGTGCGGACGGGGCGCGCAAGGTGCGCTGGACCGTTCCCGGATCGGGCAAGCGCGGCGGCGCGCGGGTGATCTACTTCAATTTGACCGAGCAGGGCGTGGTGTTGCTGGTGGCGGTGTATGCCAAGGCGGAGCGGAGCAACATGCCGCCCGGCGAAATCAGAAAGGCGGTGTGAGATGGATGTCGAAAAGATTGCCAGGGCCATCGAGGCGGATGCAGGCGAGGCGCTGCCGGACTTGCGCCAGGCGCTGGCCGAGGCCAAGGCGGGCGAAGGGCGCGTGACGACGCCCGCGCAGTTGCTGGTGCGTCAGGCGCGCCAGCGATCCGGGCTGACGCAGGCCGCGTTCGCCGAGCGGATCGGCACGCCGGTGGCGACATTGCGCGATTGGGAGCAGGGCCGCTTTGCGCCGCCGGGCGGGGTGCTGTGCCTGTTGCGGCTCATCTCGGCACATCCGGAACTGACGCGGGAACTTGAGACGACGTAGGTTTGGGCAGGTGCCGCCGTCCCGCCAGCGCCGACTTTCGGGGCGGCCCTACTCCACCTACTCCATCTGGTAGCGCTTGAGCTTGCGCCACAGCGAAACGCGGTCGATGCCGAGGATTTGCGCGGCGAGGGTCTGGTTGCCGCCGGCTTCCTGCAGCACCCACTGGATGTAGTCGCGTTCCTGCTCTTCGAGCGACGGCAGGCGGCCTTCCTTCTTGCGGAAGGTGCGGATGGCGAGTTCGCGCAGGTCGTCGGGCAGGGCGGCGGCCTCGATGGTCTGGCCGGTGGCGATGGCGACGCCGCGCTCGACGATGTTTTCCAGCTCGCGCACGTTGCCGGGGAAATCGTAAGCCTTGAGCAGGTCCAGCGCTTCCGGGGCGATCTCGGTCACGTTCTTGCCCATGCGCGCCGCGCATTTGCGCAGGAAGTGCCAGGCGAGCAGCGGCACGTCCTCGCGCCGCCGCGACAGCGGGGGGATGGTCAGGTTGACGACGTTGAGGCGGAAGAACAGGTCCTGGCGGAAATCGCCGCTCTTCGCCATGTCGATGATGTCGCGGTTGGTGGCGGCGACGAAGCGCACGTCGACCTTCTGCGGCTTGGTGGCGCCGAGCGGCAGCACCTCGCGCTCCTGCAGCGCGCGCAGCAGCTTGACCTGCATGGCCGGCGACATCTCGGTGATCTCGTCGAGGAACAGCGTGCCGCCGTCGGCGGCGGCGATCAGGCCGGGCTTGTCGGCCTGCGCGCCGGTGAACGCGCCCTTGACGTGGCCGAACAGTTCGTTGGCGAGCAGTTCCTCGTTGAAGGCGCCGCAGTTGATGGCGACGAAGGGCGCGTCGCCGCGCTTGCTGTGGTGGTGCAGGTAGCGCGCGAAGAGTTCCTTGCCGGTGCCCGATTCGCCGGTGATCAGCACGGTGCAGTCGGTCGGCGCGACCTGGCGCGCCATGTCGAGCAGGCGCTGCATCTCCGGCGCCTGCGTGAGGATGCGCACCTTGCCCTGGAAGCCCTCGACCTGCTCGCGCAAGGCCGCGTTCTCGCGGCGCAGGCGCACCTTCGCCAGCGCCTCGGCGACCACCTTGCGCACCTCGTCGAGGCGGAAGGGCTTGGCGATGTAGTAGAAGGCACCGTGCTTCATCGCCTCGACGGCGGATTCGAGCGTGGCGAAGCCGGTGATGAGGACGACTTCGGTATCCGGATGGCTGGCGCGGCACTTTTGCAGGATCTGCATGCCGTCGACCTTTTCCATGCGCAGGTCGGTGAGCACGACGTCGAAATCCTGCTTGTCGAGGTGGGCGAGGGCGTTGGCACCGCTTTGCGTGGCGACGACCTCGTAGCCCTCTTTCTTCATGACGTGTTCCAGGTTGCGCAGGGCGACTTTTTCGTCGTCCACGATCAGCAGTCTGCCGTTGCTCATTGGGGTACCTTTTCGGGAAAACGCAGGAGGAAGGTGGTGCCCCGGCCGGGTGCGCTCTGCACGGCGACGCAGCCGCCGTGTTCCTCGACGATCTCGAAGACGATGAAGAGCCCGAGGCCGAGGCCGTGGCCGACTTCCTTGGTGGTGAAGAAGGGGTCGAAGATGCGCGGCAGCACGTCGGCGGGAATGCCCGCGCCGTCGTCCTGTACCTCGATCTCGATGACCGGGCCGTCGCCGGGGCGCGGCCCGCACACCAGCACGTCGGGCGCGTCGGGCGGCAAGGGCGCGGCGGCGCGGCGCGCGGCGATCGACAGGTGGCCGGCGCCCTCGAGCGCGTCGATGGCGTTGCCGATCAGGTTGAACAACGCCTGCTGCAGGCGTTGCTTGTCGCCGGCCAGCGTCAGGCCGGGGGGGATGGCGACGGCGACCGCCACCTGGGCGGGGATGCGCGCCTTGACGAGGCGCAGGCTTTCCTCGACCAGCGCGTCCAGGGCGACCGGTTCGCGGCGGAAGCTGCGGTCGCGCGCGTAGTCGAGCAGCGAGCGGACGATGCGCCGCGCGCGCCAGGTCTCGGCGTCGATCTGGTCGAGCATTTCCTGCTCGAACGCCGTCCTGCCAACGCCGACTTTCGCTTCCTCCTTGAGGATTTCGCAGGAAGTCGAGATGTTCGACAGCGGGTTGTTGAGCTCGTGGGCCACGCCCGAGAGCAGGGTGCCGAGCGCCGCGAGTTTCTCGGAGCGCACCAGTTGCCCCTGGCGCAGGTCGAGTTCGCGCAAAACGCGATTGAAGGCGACGGTCAGCGAGGCGATCTCGCGGTCGTCGGCGTGCAGGTCGAGCCGCGTCAGGCGTCCGGCCGCCACGGCCGCCATGTCGCGTTCCAGCCGGCGCAGCGGGCGAGCGACGCGCCAGGCCAGCAGCTGGCCGACGAGCAGCACCGCCGCCGCGACCGCGACGATGGCACCGAGCAGCCAGAAGCGATGGCGTTCGAGCTGGCCCTGCAGCAGCGCGCGTTCTGCGCGCGCCCAGTTTTCGGCGATGGTGACGATTTGCTTGCCGGCCTGGCGGATGCGCGCCTCCAGCAGCGGGTCGGCGGTGCCGGGCGCGCTGGGCGCGACGAGCGCGTCGTAAGTGTCGAGCGCGGCGCGCAGGGTGTCGATGTTCCGGTCGGTCGTCTCGAAGGCGACGAAATCGCCGGCGTGCTCCGTCAGCAGGCGTCGCGCCTGGGCGACGTAGGCGTGGGTTTCGTCGAGGTCGACGCTTTGGCGGTAGAGGAAATAGTTCTTCTCGAAGCGACGGAGTTCGAGCGCGATGCCGAGGAACTGCCCGATGCGCTCGCCGGAGGCGATCTGCGCCTCCAGCAGGCGCATCTCGATCACGGAAAAAACCGAGAGTGCCACGACCAGTGCCGCGATCGCCCCGTAGGCGAAAATGATCTTGCGGCGCAGCGAGTCG
>CAYNCH010000155.1:0-4925 GCA_964395815.1 uncultured Methyloversatilis sp. | reverse complement strand
ACACCATTCTGGCCAAGCTGGGTGTGCCGGTGAATCCTCCCGCCGACTGCAAGACGGGCCGTTGCGGCTGAAAGCGGTAGCCGAGCATTGCGGAGATCTGCGGGCGAGGCATAAACTTCGCCCCCAATGTCCGCGTTCATCTCCTTCCTGCGCCGCTATCGCGCGGTACTCGCTGTCCTGGCGGCGGGTGTCGGTGCGTCCCTGATCCTGTATGGCGTTGCCCGCCACTGGGAAGAAGACCGGATTCGCCAGGCCCTGAGCAATGACGCCTTGCTGCACCAGGCCGAAATCGCCGGACGTCTCGATGCCGCCAGCGCCGCACTGCAGGCGATTCGCAGCAGCTTCGCCGCGCCCGGTCCCGGCGGCTGCGATGATTTCGAAACCATCACCGCCCATCTGGTCGAAAACCATTTCTACATGTATGGCGTCCTCTGGGCGCCGCGCGTGGCGGCGCGTGATCGTGCGGCCTTCGAGCGTGCGGAGCGCGCCGCATGCCGGCCCGGTTTTCGGATTCGTGGGCCGAAGGGCGCACCCGACGTCGCGGCGTCCGGGCGTGAAGACTTTTTTCCTTTCCTGCGCCTCAACCTCGCCCACCCCGTTCCCGCTCTCTACGGCATGGATTTCCTATCGTTCGGCGCGGACCGGCAGAATGCCCTCGCCAGCGCGCGCGACAGCGGCAAGCCGGCGATAACGTCGCCGCTGCAGCTGGCCGGTACGGAGGCCACCGGCCTGATCCTCGTGCTGCCGGTCTATGAGGCCGGCCAGTTGCTGCGCACTGTGGACGAGCGGCGCCGGCATTTCCGTGGGGTACTGCTGGCGGGCTTGCTGCTGGGCCCCCTGCTGACGCCTTCGCATGCCGCGACGATTCCGCACCTGTTCAAGGCCCATGAGCGCCATGCCGCGCCGGCGCGCGATGGCGACAAGGTCTATCGGCACGGGCTCCCCGCCAGCTTCGCTGCCGGACCGGATCTCTTCGAACAGCAGCGTTTCGTCCATCGACAGCGCCTGCAACTGGCCGACCGCGAATGGGAAATCGTCAGTATCGCCCCGCCCGGTCAGGTGCTTGCGGGCGGGGCGCACGAGCCGGAGCTGATTCTCGCGCTCGGTCTGCTGGCGACGACGGTGCTGGCGTACAGCCTCAATCAGATGGCGCGCCGCCAGGAGCACGTGGAAAGTCTCGTGCAGGAACGTACCCGGGCCTTGCAGCGCAGCGAGCAGCGTTTCCGCGACCTGTCCGAACTGTCCGCCGACTGGTTCTGGGAAATGGATGCCGATCTGCGCTTCGCCGATTTTTCCCAGGGGGCGGCGAGCAAAGGCGCCAATACCGGGAAATTCATCGGCCTGCACCGCTGGGATCTGCCGATCGTGGTCGATGAGGCGGAAATGTCCGCGCACCGGGCAACGCTGGCAGCCCGTCAGCCATTCCGCCAGTTCGAATACCAAATCGAAGGTACCGACGGCACGCTGCACTGGTACTCGATCGACGGCAAGCCCTTGTTCGAGGAGGGCGCTTTCGTCGGTTATCGCGGCACGGGGCGCGATATCACCGAGCGCAAGCGCACCGAAGCGGAGCTGCGCGAATATCGCGAGGATCTCGAACTGCTGGTCGAGGCCCAGACGGCCGACCTGCTGGCGGCCAAGGAGACCGCCGAACGCGCCAACCAGGCGAAATCGGAGTTCCTCGCCAACATGAGCCATGAGTTGCGCACGCCGATGCACGGCATCCTGTCGTTCGCCCGCATCGGCACCCAGAAAGCCGAAAGCGCGCCGCCGGCGAAGTTGCGCGAGTACTTCGAGCACATCCGCACCAGCGGCGAGCGCCTGCTCGACCTGGTGAACGATCTGCTCGACCTGTCGAAGCTGGAGGCCGGCCGCATGCAGTATGCGATGGTGCCGCTCGACCTGCGGCATGAGGCGTGCGAGGCGGTTGCGGCCTTGTCCTCGCTGCTCGAATCGCGGCGTCAGACCTGCGAAGTACACGCCACAGCAGACAACTGCCATGTGCTCGGCGATCGCAAGCGGATTGGCCAGGTGCTGCACAACCTGCTCGGCAATGCCATCAAGTTCACGCCCGAGGACCGGCGCATCTTCGTCGAAATTGCCCCGGCCACGCTGCCGGCGGGGCGTCGGGCGGCCGATAGCGGCGAAATGGCGGCGCTGCGCCTGACTGTCGCCGACGAAGGCGTCGGCATTCCGCCCGGCGAACTGGAATCCATCTTCGACAAATTTTCGCAAAGCAGCAAGACGGCGACCGGCGCCGGCGGGACCGGCCTCGGTCTGGCCATTTCGCGTGAGATCGTATTGGCGCACCGCGGTATCATCCGGTCGCGCAATCGACCGGAAGGCGGTGCTGCCTTCGATGTCATCCTGCCGCTCTCGACCCGGACTTCACCATGACCCAGCGTCGCATCCTCGTCGTCGATGACGAACTGATCAACCTCGAAATCATCCGCGAGTATCTCGAGGAGGCCCGTTACGATCTCGATATGGTGACCGATGCGCAGCAGGCCTGGCAGCGCCTCGATGGCGGGGGCGCCTACGATCTCGTCATCCTCGATCGCATGATGCCCGGCATGAACGGCATCGAGCTGCTGAAGCGGATGAAGGCGGATGCGCGCTTCCGCACCATCCCGGTGATCATGCAGACGGCGGCGGCCGCACCGGAGCAGGTGCGCGAAGGCATCGAGGCTGGCGCCTACTACTACCTGCCGAAACCCTACGAGCCCGAAATTCTTACGGCCATCGTGCGCGCCGCGCTGGCCGATATCCAGGAGCGCGAGGAAGCCGGCCGCCACGCCGCCGCTCACGTCAAGGCGATGGAATTGATCGACCTCGCCCTGTTCCGGTTCCGCCGCATCGAAGAAGTGGGGCCGCTGATCGAGGTGCTGGCCAGCTTGTGTCCCGATCCGGAACTGGCGGCTTCCGGCCTGACCGAGTTGCTGGTCAATGCGGTCGAGCATGGCAATCTCGGCATCAGCTATGCCGACAAGAAAAGGCTGCGGCTGGCGGATGCCTGGGAAGCCGAGGTCCAGCGGCGTCTCGCCCTGCCCGAATACTGCGAGCGCTGCGTGCGCGTGCGCGTCGAGCGTCATTTCGACCGTCTTGAATTCACCGTCGTCGATGAAGGCGCCGGCTTCGACTGGCAGCGCTACGTCGAGTTCGATCCCGACCGTGCCGGCGATCCGAACGGTCGCGGCATCGCCATGGCGCGCATGTTGAGTTTCGCCTCCCTTGAATACCGCGGCAACGGCAACACGGCCGTCGCTACCATCCGCACAACACTTTCCCGTACATCATGAACGCACTCCCTTCCGACCCCTCGCTGGCGACTTCGCTGCCGCTACATGTGCTGGTCGTCGATGACACGGCGACCAACCGGCAGATCCTGTCGGTATTCCTCAAGAAGTTCGGACATCGTGTCGACCTGGCCGTCGATGGCGCCCAGGCTGTCGAGATGTTCGGCGCCAGCCATTACGATCTGGTAGTCATGGATGTCATGATGCCGGTGATGGATGGCTACGAGGCGACGCGCCGCATCAAGGCGGCCTGCGGCGACCGCTGGGTGCCGGTGATCTTCCTTTCGGCACTCGACAAGGACGAGAACCTGGTCAATGGCCTCGAAGCGGGCGGCGACGACTATCTCTCCAAGCCGGTCAATTTCGTCGTGCTCGAAGCCAAGCTGCGCTCGTTGTCGCGCAGCATCGCGCTGCGTCGCGAACTCGAAGACGCACGCCGTTCCCTGCAGGGCTATTACGACGAGCGCGAAGCGGAAAACCGCCTGGCCGAGGGCGTGCTCAACCGGATGCTGCATCGTCCCGGTCTGGCCGATCCGTCGCTGCGTTACTGGATGCATTCGGCCACCAACTTCAGCGGGGACATCGTCGCCGCGACACGGACCGATGATGGCCGCTTCTATGCCCTGCTGGCGGATGCCACCGGCCACGGCCTGGGCGCCGCGATCAGTGTGCTCCCGGTGCTGACGCTGTTCTACGACATGGCGCGGGCCGGGCTGCCGCTCGGCCGCATCGTGGCCAAGCTCAACAGCCAGTTGCGCGAGGTATTGCCGGTCGGCCGTTTCGTTGCCTGCGGCTGCCTGTGCGTCGACCCGACGCAGAACTGCTTCGAGGTGTGGATGGGTGGCATACCCGCAGCCTTGCTGCTCGATGCGAATGGCGCGGTGGTCGGCGAAGTCGAGTCGCAGCATCTGGCCCTCGGCATTGCCGAGCAGGACTGGATGACCGCAAGCCCCGAACGTTTCGACCTGCCCGCGAGCGGCGGCCAGATCCTGCTGTACTCCGATGGCCTCGTCGAGGCGAGCAACGCGGCCGGTGACGAGTTCGGCGAGACACGCTTGCGGGCCGCGCTGGTGTCGCCCGCCGCCACCCGACTCGATGCCGTACAGGCTGCCCTGGGGGCGCATCTGGGCGGGCTCGCCCCGCATGACGATGCCACGCTGATGCTGATCGACCTGCCGGCGCCTGCGGCACACTGATTTACCCCAACCCGCCGAGGACATAAAAAAATGACCAACAGTCTGTACGAGAACGTCGTTGCCCTCATCGATGCTGCCAATGCCGAAGATCCCCGTTCGGACCAGGATGCCGCCGGCCATGCCGTGCCACGCGAACTGCTCTACGGCCGGCGCATGGCCGAGATGATCGGCCGCTACGCACCCGAGGCCGACGATGCCCAGAAGATTGCCGTGCGCGCCCAGCACATCCAGCGCTGGAAGACGCCGCGCGACAGTTACCCGATGACCAAGGAGGGCTACTACGCCTGGCGCACCGGCCTCTACAAGTTCCACGCCGAGACAGTCGGCGCCTTGATGGAAACAGCTGGCTACGACGCCGCGACCATCGAGCGCGTGAAGCAGGCCGTTGGCAAGCGCGGCCTCAAGGTCAATCCGGACACCCAGATGCTGGAGG
>CAYNCH010000154.1:0-4961 GCA_964395815.1 uncultured Methyloversatilis sp. | reverse complement strand
CTCGCGCCGCGACCTGCGGCAAGTGCGTGACGCACAGCACCTGACGATCGGTGCCGAGCTGGCGCAGCATCTGGCCGACGATCTCGGCGACGCGCCCACCGATACCGACGTCCACCTCGTCAAAGATCAGCGTACCGGCCGCATGGGACTGGCTGGCGATCACCTGCAGGGCGAGACCGATACGCGACAACTCGCCGCCCGACGCCACTTTGGCGAGCGCTCGCGGCGGCTGACCGGCGTTTGCCGTCACGAGGAATTCCACCGTTTCAAGACCGTGCGGGCCGCCCTCCGCAACGGGCGTCAGCGCGATCTCGAAGCGCCCGCCGGTCATCGCCAGATCCTGCATCGCCGCCGTCACCGCCGTGCCGAGCGCAGCGGCGGTACGCCGCCGTTCGCCGCTCAAACGCTCGGCGGTCTCGCGATAGCGGGCCGCGGCCTGTGTTTCGCGTGCGGCGAGCGCCGCCGGGTCGGCGGCCAGCACGAGTTCGTCCAGGCGCCCCTGCAAGCGTTCCAGCACGCCCGGCAATTCCTCGGGCGCAACGCGATGCTTGCGAGCCAGCTGCGTCACGGCATCGATGCGCGCGTCGAGCTCGGCCAGCCGGGCCGGATCGAGGTCGAGATGATCGCGATAGCGTCGTAGCGCCAGCGCCGACTCTTCGAGCTGGATCAGCGCCCCCTCGAACAGCTGGGCCGCATCGCCGAGCGCCGGGTCGATGCCGCTCAGTTCGCTCAGGCGGCCGCTGGCGTGGCGCAGCGCGGACAGCGCCGCGGCATCGCCGTCATCGAGCGCCGCGAGCGCGGCCTCGCTGGCTTCCAGCAGGCTGGCAGCATGGCCCAGACGCCGCTGTTCGGTTTCCGTGTCACGCCATTCCTGCGGGTCGAATGCCAGCGCCGACAATTCCTTCACCTGCCAGTCGAGCAGTTCGCGTTCGCGCGCGGTCGCCTCGACATCGCGTTCTGCCGCCTGCCGGGCCTCGCGCAGCCTGCGCCAGTCGGCATGCAAGGCCTGCACCTCGCGGGCCAGCGCCGGCACGCCCGCATGGGCATCGAGCAGGCTGCGCTGGGCATCGGCACGCAGCAGCGAATGGTGGGCGTGCTGGCCGTGGATGTCGCACAGGAATTCCGCTGCCTCGCGCAACTGGCCGAGTGTCGCGGCCGTACCGTTGAGCCAGGCGCGCGACCGGCCGCCGGCATCGACGACGCGGCGCAGGAGGCAGATATCGCCATCGTCCATGTTGAAATCGTTCGCTACCAGCCAGGCGGCCAGCGCCGAATCCGGTTCCACCTCGAACTCGGCCGCTACTTCGGCCTTGTCGGCCCCGCTGCGCACCACGCCGGCATCGGCGCGCTCGCCAAGCGCCAGTGACAGCGCATCGACAAGGATGGACTTGCCGGCACCGGTTTCGCCGGTCAGCGCGCCGAAGCCGGCCTGGAATTCGAGTTCCAGGCGGTCGACGATAACGAAGTTGCGGATGGTCAGGCGTTGCAGCATGCTCGCGGCGGTCTTGGCTGATCTCGGCGTTTATCCCGGTGTGTTCTCCGGCGTATTTCCATTCCCCTGTGTCTCATCGTTTCGGTGCGGCGCTCCAGTGCAGCTTTTCGCGCAGCATGGCGAAATAGCTGTAGCCGGGCGGATGCAGCAGCGTAACGACATGCTCCGAACGCCGCACGCGCACGATGTCGCCGGCGCGCGCGTCGTAGTGGCTCTGGCCGTCGCAGTGCACGCGCGCGTCGTAAGGCGCGGCCAGTTCCATATCGATCGCACAGGTGTCGGAAATGGTGATCGGCCGGTGCGTCAGCGCATGCGGGCACAGCGGCACCAGCGCGATGCCCGGCACGGCCGGCTGCAGGATCGGGCCGTTCGCCGAAAGCGCATAGGCGGTCGACCCGGTCGGCGTCGACACGATCATGCCGTCGGCACGAAGGACGTAGAGCGATTCGCCGTCGACGCGCACCGCGAGCTCGATCATGCGGCCGAGGTCGCCCTTGTTGACCACGACGTCGTTGAGGGCCAGCGTGCGGAACAGTTCCTGTCCATCGCGCAGCACGCGCGCATCGAGCAGCAGGCGCCGGTCGGCGGTGAATTCGCCGGCCAGCAGCCGGTCGATGGCGGGCAGCATATCGGCACGCGCGATGTCGGTCATGAAACCGAGCCGCCCCTGGTTGATGCCGACCAGCGGGACATCGTGAGCCGCGAGGCGGCGGCCGGCATTGAGCAGCGTGCCGTCTCCGCCGAGGACGACGGCGACGTCGGCATTGGCGCCGATCGACTCGATGTCCGCCGCGGCGGCGACCATGCCGAGGTCGGCGGCGATGCCCTCCTCGACCAGCACGTTGAGGCCGCGGCCCTGCAGGTGTTCGAGCAGCGAGACCAGCGACTCGACCACCTCGGCACTGCCGGTCTTGCCGAACAGGGCGATGGTTCGGATATCCCGTTTCATGCGGCCGCCAACTCCACGGCCTTACCGGTGTCCCCGGTGTCCGTGACGTTTCCGGACTGCGGCCGGCAGAGCTCCTCGAAGACCGGCGGCAACGGGCAATTCTGCAGCGTGCGTTGCGTGAACAGGAAGCGGCCATCGCAGACGAAGCCGAGCTCTTCCCAATCCACCTGGTCATTGAGCATGTCCGCCGCGCGGGCGAGGTCCATGCCGCGAACGCGCGGAAACAGCGCCAGGATCGCGCCGTCGTAGTTGGAACAATCGTGCAGGAAGAACGGCCGCGTACGCCGCGTCTTGCAATTCACATAGATGCGCGGGCCCTCCGCCACATGATGCAACCGCCCCCATTGCCACCAGTTCGATTCGTCGAATGTCCGCACGCGGCGGGCGAGCAGACGTTCCTTGTGCGCCTCGAGATGGAGATGCGGCACACCGAAGATCATGCGCCGCGTCGAACCGTCGTCGATGGTCTTGGAGCAAACGAATTCGGTATTGCCCGCGGGATGCTCGAAGATCTCGTCGGCACCGGACACCGCCCCGACTTTCACATCGAACAGTTCCGACAGGGGAATCTGGTAGCTACCGCGCAGGAACATCAGCTGGCCGTCCACCAGCGCGAAGTGGCGGCCATCATTGAGACGGCGTGTGTGGCGGCCGCGCTCGAAACGGAAGATCGCGCAGTTGGGGTTGTGCCCGCCGAAGATGCGCGCGTCGCCAAGCTCGATGAAGTCGGTGATGTCGCCCTCCTCGTAGAGGAAGGCATTCAGCTTGCGCGCCGCCGTCAGCTTGGCGAATTCGCGCGGCACGATGAAGATCAGTTCCCCGCCGCGCCGCAGGTGGCGCACCGCCTTCTCGATGAAATAGAGATAAAGATTGCTGCGGCCGTCGAACAACACGCTGTCCAGCCGGGCCAGCGTCTCGACGGGAATGTCCTGCTGGCGTACGTAGGGGGGATTGCCGATGATGGTGTCGAATTTCTCGTCGGTTGGCAGGGCGAAGAAATCCATCACGCGCGCCCCGGGCGGCGCCACCGTCGGATCGATCTCGATGGCCTCGCAGCCGTTGATACGCGTACTGAAAGCACCGTCGCCCGCCGAAGGGTCGAGGCTGCGGCCGCGCCGCTGGCGCAGGGCGAGCATCTGTCGCACCACCGCTTCGGGGGTGAAGACCTGCCCGAGGGCATGGACGTTCAGTTGTTTTGACATTGAAAAGTCGGCGCCGGCGGGACGGCAAATCGGGTGCCGGCATTGTAATCCAGCCGTCCGCTACAATCTCGCCACCATGCTTGACCCGCGCGCCCAGACCCTGCTCAAGACCCTGATCGAACGCTACATCGTCGAAGGTCAGCCGGTCGGCTCGCGCACGCTCTCGAAGTACTCCGGCCTCGAACTGTCGCCCGCCACCATCCGCAATGTGATGGCCGACCTCGAAGAGATGGGTTTCATCGCCAGTCCGCATACTTCTGCCGGCCGCGTGCCGACGCCGCGCGGGTACCGCCTGTTCGTCGATACGCTGCTCACCGTGCAGCCACTCGACCCGCGCCGCGTTTCCGAACTCAAGGGGGCGCTCCTGCCCGACGTGCCGCAGCGCGTGCTGAACCAGGCCTCGCAGATGATCTCCGAGCTGACGCATTTCGCCGGTGTCGTCGTCGCACCGCGCCGCCAGGCACCGCGCATCCGCCAGATCGAATTCCTCGCCCTGACCGAGACGCGCATCCTGCTGATCATCGTCACGGCCGAAGGCGAGGTGCAGAACCGCATCCTGCTGACGCAGCGCCCCTATACGCCCTCGGAACTGGTCGAGGCGGCCAACTACCTGACGCAACACTTCGCCGGCCTCGATTTCATGCAGATTCGCGCACGCCTGCAGGAGGAGCTCAAGCAACTGCGCAGCGACATGACCGAACTAATGAGCGCCGCCGTCGATGCCGGTACGGAAGCGACCGCCGATGAAGCCGCGCAGTATGTGATCTCGGGCGAACGCAACCTGC
Organism: uncultured Methyloversatilis sp.; assembly: GCA_964395815.1. Lineage (GTDB taxonomy): Bacteria > Pseudomonadota > Gammaproteobacteria > Burkholderiales > Rhodocyclaceae > Sulfuricystis. The sequence continues at coordinate 533 of CAYNCH010000154.1, read as the reverse complement.
TCGACAGCGAAGACCTGTCGACCAACATGGGCCGCCTGCGCCAGCTCTTCGACCTGTTCGAGCAGCGCACGGGCCTGATGCAACTGCTCGACCTCTCCACCCGCGCCGACGGCGTGCAGGTCTTCATCGGTGGCGAATCGGGCATTGCCCCGCTGGACGAGTGCAGCGTCGTCGCCGCCCCCTACGAGGTGGACGGCCAGGTGCTCGGCACCATCGGCGTGATCGGCCCGACGCGCATGGCCTACGAACGCGTCATCCCGATGGTGGACATCACCGCCCGCCTGCTGTCCTCCGCCCTCAGCCCGAACTGACCCCAGACCCACGATGCCACGCTTCGCTCCCGAACCCGCCCACGCTCACGACCAGCCGCTGCGTACCGGCGTACTGCTGGTCAACCTCGGCACCCCCGACGCGCCTACCGCGCCCGCGCTGCGCCGCTATCTCAAGCAGTTTCTTTCCGACCCGCGCGTCGTCGAAATTCCCAAGCCGGTCTGGTGGCTGATCCTCAACGGCATCATCCTCAACGTGCGGCC
>CAYNCH010000153.1:0-4987 GCA_964395815.1 uncultured Methyloversatilis sp. | reverse complement strand
TGTTGAGGTGACCCTTGGCGACTTCCTCGGCCCAGTACTCGCCCATCTGCGTCGACGGCGTGATCGGATAGGCGCCGGCGGCGTCCGAGGCCTCGCGCTCGACATGAATGACGGCGGTATTGCCATCGACCGCATCGCGGATGCCGGGGTATTTCACCTGTTTTTTGTCGGCTTCGCTCTTGGACTGGAACAGTTTCATCAACATGGCGGACTCCTGATTAATGCTGTGAGATTCAGTGCAGTTGGGGCAGCGCATCCTGGCGCAAGATCTTTTTCGCTGCCGCACCCTTGACGGGCTTGTTGGGGGTGTCGAACCAGACGATGGCGCCGGTCGGGCACCGTTCGATCGGTGCGCGCGTCGCCCACGCGTTGAGTTCGTAGCGGACCGCCGCCAACTGGCCATCGAGCTGCATCAGGCCGGGCGGCGCATCGGCGACACATTTTCCGCAGGCGGTGCAGGCCACCTCGCAGGACCTTTCCGCCGTATCGCCATCCGCCTGGTTCTTGCAGGCGACCCAGAGGCGGTGGCTGATCGGTTCGAGGCTGAACAGGCCCTTCGGACAGACCTCGACGCAATCGTTACAGGCTGTGCATTTGTCGGCGTCGACGACCGGCAGGCCGTGCTCGTTGAGATGGAGCGCATCGAAATTGCACACCACCTCGCAATCGCCCAGGCCCAGACAGCCCCAGGCACATTCCTTGCCGCCACCGCCGACCACCGCGGCCGCGCGACAGGTCTTCAGGCCGGCATAGCGGGCGCGCACAAAAGCGACGTGCTTGCCACCGGCGCAGGCCAGACGCGCCACTTTTTTCTCGACATTGCCGGCAGCCACGCCGAGCAGGTCGGCAATATCCTGGCGCTGCTGAGGCGAACTGACGGTGCATTGGGCCGGAACGACATCGCCGATGACCACTTTCTCGGCAAAACCGCGGCAACCGGGCATGCCGCAGGCACCGCAGTTGGATTTCGGCAACAGGTCTTCGACCTGCTCGATGCGAGGATCTTCGTAGACGAAAAGCTTGCGGCTGGCGTACGCAAGCAGGACGGCGAGCAGAATGCCCAGCACGGCCATGAACCCACCCGCCAACACCAAATTCGACAGCGATCCCATGAAGACAGCGATACCTCAAAAAGGGCGCTGCCCGAAACAGGCGCGCCGTGATCGAACCGAAACACCACCCTTTTCATGCTCGCAGGAGCGGAGCAGGGTGAACTTCGTTGGCTGCCCGCCCGCACGCCTTGCGGGCATGCGGCACGGAGGCCATCACGGCGCGGTCGGTGGTTTCCGGCCAACTGGGCAGAAAGGCGGCTTGCTGCCTTTCCGGACTGGCACGCACAAGGTTGCGCCCTGCGCGTGTTCGTGATGCGGCGCAGTATAGGCAGCATTGCGGCGGCGCAGCAAACAATGGTTTTAATGTCCTATATAAAATATGCTTTTAGTCATCAATCTTTGCGGATCGTCCGGCAAAAAGTCGGTGCTGGCGGGACGGCGCCGGCCCCTCCCTCGCTACCCCGCCTGAAAGCGGAGTACGGTTTTATCAGGCAAAATGCGGCCCCCATGCTCAGCGTGACCGCCCTTTCCTGCGTTCGCGGCGAACGCCGCCTGTTTTCCGGACTCGACTTCTCGGTCGGCCCCGGCGAATGGTTGCACGTACAGGGAGAAAACGGTGCGGGCAAGACCAGTCTGCTGCGGATCCTGGCCAGCCTCTCACCGCCCGCCGAAGGCGAGATTCGCTGGCGCGACGCGCCCATCGCAGCCCTCGCCGAAGATTACCGGCGCGAACTGCTTTTTCTGGGCCATCACGGTGCCGTCAAGGAGGATTTGACGCCCTTCGAAAACCTGATGCTCGCCGCCCGGCTCGACAGCACCCCGCTCGAAGAGGCCGAAGCACTCAAGGCGCTGGCGCGCTTCGGGCTGCGCGGACGGGAGGATCTGGCCGTACGTTTTTTGTCGGCCGGGCAAAAACGGCGCGTACTGCTGGCTCGGCTGGCCGTACGCAAGGCGATGCTGTGGATCCTCGACGAACCCTTCACCGCACTCGACGTCAAGGCCGTCGAGATGCTCTCGAATCTGATCGTCGAGCATGTCAGTGGCGGCGGTATTGCCATCCTGACCAGCCACCAGACGATCCCCCTGCCCAACGGCAAGATTCTGCAGGTGGGGGCATGAACGCCGCCGTGGCACCCGTTTTCGCCATCATCCGCCGCGACCTGCTGCTGGCGATGCGCCGCAAGAGCGAGGTGCTGACCGCACTGTTCTTCTTCATCATCGTTGCCAGCCTGTTTCCGCTGGGTATCGGGCCGGAAACCGCCCTGCTCAGAAAAATCGCGCCCGGCGTCATCTGGGTCGCCGCCCTGCTCGCCACCATGCTCGGCCTGGCTCGCCTGTTCGCACCGGACCACGCCGACGGCACCCTCGAACAGATGGTGCTTTCCCCCTCGCCGCTGGGCCTTCTGATAACAGGTAAAATCGCCGCCCACTGGATCACCACCGGACTGCCGCTGGTCTTGCTGGCACCGGTCCTCGGCATTCAGTTCGACCTGGATGGCGAAGCGCTGGCGATCATGGTTGTCGCCCTGTTGCTGGGCACGCCGTTGCTGTCGCTGATCGGTGCCATCGGTGCCGCACTGACTCTGGGAGTACGCGGGGGAGGCGTGCTGTTGAGTCTGCTGGTGCTGCCGCTTTACGTGCCGACCCTGATCTTCGGAGCAGGGGCTGTCGAGGCGCACATTTCGGGCCTGGGGGCTGGCGGGCATCTGTCGCTGCTGGCCGCACTGCTCGCGCTGGCCGTGTTTTTCGCGCCGTGGGCAACCACGGCGGCTTTGAGGATCGCTCTTGAGTAATCGCATCGTCAATTGGTTCAAATTCGCCTCCCCGCAGAGTTTCTACCCGCTTGCGGGAAAAATGATTCCGTGGTTCTGGGGACTGGCTGCCATTTTCATGGTCATCGGTTTGTGGATCAGCTTCTTCGCTGCCCCCACCGATTTCCAGCAGGGCGAGGGCTACCGCATCATCTTCATTCACGTCCCGGCGGCCTGGATGTCCATGTTCATCTACCTGGTGATGGCCGGCTGGGCCGGTCTCGGCCTCGCGCTCAACACACGCCTGTCAGGCATGATGGCGCAGGCGCTTGCGCCCACGGGCGCGATCATGGCCTTCCTGTCGCTGTGGACCGGCGCCTTCTGGGGCAAGCCGATGTGGGGCGCGTGGTGGGTGTGGGATGCGCGCCTGACCTCGGCACTGATCCTATTCTTCCTGTACATCGGCTTCATCGCGCTGCAGTCGGCCATCGATGATCCGCGCCGTGCTGACAAGGCAGGGGCCATTCTCGCGTTGGTCGGCGTGGTAAACGTGCCGATCATCTACTTTTCGGTGAAGTGGTGGAATACGCTGCATCAGGGTGCCTCGGTATCGCTGACCAAGGCGCCCTCCATGGCCGCCACCATGCTGTGGGGCATGCTGATCATGGCGTTGGCGTTCTGGATGTATTCGATCGCCGTTGCATTGACCCGGGTTCGCGCCATCATTCTCGAACGCGAAGCCCATACCGAATGGGTGAAGGACCTGCCCGAGGTACAGGGAGCGAAGCAATGAACTGGGAATCGCCCGCCGCATTCTTCGCGATGGGAGGCTACGGTCTCTACGTCTGGGGCAGTTTCGGCGTGTGCGCCGTATTGATGATCGTGGAACCAATTCTGGCCTCGAAGCGTCGTAAGGATATTTTGCGCAGCCTGCGCCGCGAACGCATCGCGGAGACCCTGGATCGACAATGAAACCTCGTCATAAACGCATCGCCCTCATCGGCGGCGGTCTCGCCGCACTCGGTATTGCCGCCGCCCTGCTCCTCAACGCGCTTGACAGCAATATCGCCTTCTTCGTCACTCCGACGGAAATCGCCGAAGGCAAGGCACCACAAGGCAAGACGTTCCGTGTCGGCGGCGTGGTCAAGGAGGGATCGCTGCGCCGTGACAACCTGACTGTACATTTCGCCATCACCGATACCGCGAAAGATGTCCCCGTCATCTACACCGGGATCCTGCCCGACCTGTTCATGGAAGGCAAGGGAGCCGTTGCACAGGGCCGCATCGGTCCGGATGGCATCTTTACCGCGTCCGAAGTGCTCGCCAAGCACGACGAGAACTACATGCCACCGGAAGCTCAGCACGCGGTGGATGTGGCGCAGCAAACCGCCAAGACCCTCCAACAATAAGCATTCACCGCCATGACTCCAGAACTCGGCCATTTCGCCCTGATACTTTCTCTTTGGGTTGCGCTGGCCCAGGGAGTCCTGCCGCTTCTTGGCGCGCAACGCAACCAGCCGCAATGGATCGCCATCGCCCGCCCCGCAACGATGGCCTCCTTCCTCTTGATCGCTTTTTCATTCGGCACGCTGGCTTGGGCGTTCTATACCAACGACTTTTCCATTGCCTATGTCGCCGAACACTCCAACACCCAGTTGCCGACGATCTACCGCGTCTCTGCAGTCTGGGGCGGACATGAGGGCTCGCTGCTGCTGTGGGTGCTGATGCTCGCCGGCTGGGCGCAGGCCGTCGCGCTGTTCTCCCGTCGCCTGCCCGACGCGATGGTGGCCCGCGTGCTCGGCGTGCTGGGCCTGGTCCTGTGCGGCCTGCTGGCTTTCGTGCTGCTGACCTCCAACCCGTTCGAGCGCCTGTTGCCAGCGGCGGAAGAAGGCCGTTCGCTCAACCCGCTGTTGCAGGACCCCGGTCTGATCTATCACCCGCCGCTGCTTTACATGGGATATGTCGGCATGTCGGTAGCCTTCGCCTTCGCCATCGCAGCGCTGCTCGCCGGTCAGCTCGATGCCGCCTGGGCACGCTGGTCGCGCCCGTGGACGACGGTGGCCTGGGTCTTCCTCACCCTCGGCATCGCGCTCGGTTCCTGGTGGGCCTATTACGAACTCGGCTGGGGTGGCTGGTGGTTCTGGGACCCGGTGGAAAACGCCTCCTTCATGCCCTGGCTGGTCG
>CAYNCH010000152.1:0-4998 GCA_964395815.1 uncultured Methyloversatilis sp. | reverse complement strand
CCCGACTCGAAACCGAACAGCGAAATCGCCGCGGCGACCGCGAGTTCGAAGAAGTTGCTGGCGCCAATCAGTGCCGACGGGCAGGCGACCGCGTGTTTCTCGCCGACCGCCCGGTTGAGCCAGTAGGCCAGCGCGGAGTTGAAGAACACCTGGATCAGGATCGGCACCGCCAGCATGGCGATGATCAGCGGCTGCTCGATGATAGCCTTGCCCTGGAAGGCGAACAACAGCACCAGTGTGGCGAGCAGCGCCGCGATCGACCACGGGCCGATCTTCTGCATCGTCGCGTCGAAATGCGTCTGCCCCTTCTTGAGCAGCGCCTTGCGCCAGAGTTGCGCCAAGGCCAGCGGGATCACGATGTAGAGCACGACGGATGTCACCAGGGTATCCCACGGCACGACGATGGCCGAAATGCCGAGCAGCAGGCCGACGATGGGTGCGAAGGCGAACACCATGATCGTATCGTTCAAGGCCACCTGCGACAGCGTGAACAGTGGGTCGCCGTTCGACAGGCGGCTCCAGACGAACACCATCGCTGTGCAGGGCGCGGCGGCGAGCAGGATCAGGCCGGCGATGTAGCTGTCGATCTGGTCGGCCGGCAGATACGGCGCGAACAGGGTGCGGATGAACAGCCAGCCAAGGAAGGCCATCGAGAACGGCTTGACCAGCCAGTTCACGAACAGCGTGACGCCGATGCCGCGCACGTGCTGCTTCACTTTGTGCAGCGCGCCGAAATCGACCTTGACCAGCATCGGGATGATCATCACCCAGATCAGCAGGCCGACCGGCAGGTTGACCTGCGCCACCTCCATGCGGCCGAGCGCCTGGAACGGCGCCGGCAACCACTGCCCGAGGGCGATGCCGACGACGATGCAGAGGAAGACCCAGACGGTCAGCCAGCGTTCAAAGAAGGAGATCGGCGCGCCCGCCGCGACCTTCGCGGTCACTTCGCACTGCGCGCTCATCACCCCTCCAGCGACGTCTTGCCAATCTCGTCCAGTCGCTGCTTCAGCGTCAGATGGTCGAGCTTGTCCATCGGCAGGTTGACGAAGTAGGAAATGCGCCGCTGCAACTGGTTGAAGGCGGTGAAGAAGGCCCGCCGCCGCGCCTCGTCGCTCCCCTCCTCCGCCGCCGGATCGGGAATACCCCAGTGCGCGGTCATCGGCTGGCCCGGCCAGACGGGACATACTTCGCTGGCGGCCCTGTCGCAGACGGTAAACACGAAGTCGATGCGCGGCGCATCCGCACCGGCGAACTCCGCCCAATCCTTGCTGCGCAGCCCCTCGACCGGCAAGCGGTTCTTCTGCAGCAACTCGATCGCCAGCGGATTGACGGCGCCCGCAGGATGGCTGCCCGCCGAAAAGGCCTTGAAACGCCCCTGACCGGTCGCGTTCAGGATGACCTCCGCCATGATGCTGCGGGCCGAATTGCCGGTGCAGAGAAACAGCACGTTATAGGCTTGCGCTACGTTCATCGACTATCTCCTTTGAGTTTTCCGGTGGCGAAAAACGCCACGCTAGCAATGGCGCGTTACAGGGTGACGACGTGCCCCGCACTTCATTCTTCTTCATGGATACGACGGGCCGCGGCAACGGCTTCGGCGCGCGTCATCGTTTCCAGCGGCAGCGCCAGGAAGGCCTCGACGCGGCGGCGCAATTCCCGGTAGGCCGTCTCGAAAGCCGCGCGGCGCGCTTCGAGCGATTCGACATGGGCCGGATCGTCGACGCCCCAGTGCGCGGTCGCCGGATGGCCCGGCCAGACCGGGCAGGCTTCCTTGGCCGCATTGCCGCAGACGGTGAAGATGAAGTCGAAAGTCGGCGCGTCCGGGACCGCGAACTCGTCCCACGACTTGCTACGGGCACCCGCACAGGGCACACCGTGCTTTTCGAGGGTTTCCAGCGCAACGGGATTCACCTGGCCCGCCGGCTTGCTGCCAGCGGACCACGCCTTGATGCGGCCGGCCCCCACCTGGTTGAACAGCATCTCGCCGAGGATGGAGCGAGCCGAATTGCCCGTGCACAGCACCAGTACATTGAAGGCCATCAGAACCACCCCTCGACCTTGGCGCGCGACGGCACGCCGCCCGCATGCACGACCTTGCCGTCGATCACCACGCCCGGGGTGCTCATCACGCCATGGCGCATGATCTGCTGCAGGTCCTCGATCTTTTCGAGCTCGATGGCGATGCCCTTTGCGCGGGCAATCTCCGCGATCAGCGCATGGGTGTTGTTGCAGTTGGCACAACCGGTGCCGAGCACCTTGATGTTTTTCACGTTGTTCTCCTTGTCAGCAGCAGGCGTTGCCCTTCGCCGTCGGCGTGCAGCAGGCGGCGGGGGCAGTCTGAAAAGTCGGCGCCGGCGGGACGGCGCAGGATGCGTTCATGCCGGCCTCGATGGCGAATTCGGCATCGAGCATCTGCCCGGCCTCGTCGCGGATGTGGCGGACGATGACGGCACCGACGGCGATGCCGAGCAGTATCCAGCGCCAGACACGCCCGACGATTTCCTTCACATAGCCGACGCCGGCATCGATGCGCGCCGCCCAATCGAGCCGTTGCATGTCGAAATCCGCCGACTGGCTCGACTGCATCTCGCGTACCCAGTCTTCGAGGTACCGCTCCATGCCGAGCCGGCCGATCAGCAGCCCGGCGACTATGGCCACCGTGAGCCCCATGACGAGTTACAGCGCCGCCACCTGCCAGCCGAACAGGCCGAACAGCAGTGCCAGGGCGACTTCATTGACCATTGGCGCGGCAATCAGGAACGAGAACGTCACGCCGAGCGGTACGCCAGCAGAGAGGAAGCCGATGAACAACGGCACCGCCGAGCACGAGCAAAACGGCGTGACGACCCCGAGGCCCGCGGCCATCACGTTGCCCACGCCGAGCCGGCGTCCTGCCAGTAGCGCGCGCGTGCGTTCCGGCGTCACGAAAGTATGTACGACACCCATCACGAAGACGACACCGGTCAGCAGCAGGAGCACCTTGGGCGTGTCGTAGAAAAAGAAATGCAGCGCCTCGCCGAGATGCGTCGCCCGCGTCAAACCGAACAAGGCGATCACGCTGTCGGCGAACGGCACGAGACCGCAATCCAGGCGACCACGCCTGCGGCAAGCGCCCCCCAGCGCAACCAGCCGATATGTACCAGGTCGGTTTGTCCGTTCATGCCGTGCTCCGGGAACGACGTTTATCGACGGTAGCCACCTGTTCCGTCTTCGGCAGGCAGGAACCGCCGTTACAGCAGTTGTCGGTCAGAAAGGCGATCAGGTCATCCATGCGCGCATAGGCGGCAGCGTAATAGATGAAGCGCCCTTCCTGGCGCGCGTCGAGCAGGCCGGCCTGCGACAGCGTCTTGAGATGGAAGGACAGGGTGTTGGCCGGAATGTCCAGCCGGGTACCGATCTCGCCGGCCGCCAACCCGGATGGACCGGCCTGGACCAACAAGCGAAATACGGCCAGACGGGTTTCCTGTGCCAGGGCCGCGAGTGCAGCGACAGCATCGATGGCTTTCATTTCGTTATTTCCAGAAATATTGAATTAAATATACCAGAGATTGTTTGGGACTGTTTGCGTCGTACGAATTTGCCCCAGGTCAATTACCCAAGTATTAACGTCAACTATGATCCGACGTTCAACCCACTCAGGAGACCCTCCATGAAAACCATCCATGTCTGCGATCACAGCACTGCCGAAGCGATCTACCCGTTCGATGCGCGCGGGGTTGCCAAGCGTTTCCGCCATGCCGCCATTTTCGGGGCGCTCGACGCGCTGCATCCCGGCGAAACGATGCGCTTCGTCAATGATCACGATCCGCTGCCGCTACTGCAGCAAATGCGCGACCGCTACGGCGACGGTGTCGAGATCGAATATCGCGAACGCGCTCCCATGGGCGTGATGATCGATTTCACCCGGCGCTGATCTCTGCCAGCGGTACAGCGCCATCGGGCTGGCTTCCGGTAGCGGGCCGGAAAGCTTCCGGTCTTGATGGCGCGATAAATATTCCGAGTCGAACGCGGCTGAATTTCGGATCAGAATCCGCCATCTTCAGCCCACTACAGGAAGCAACATGCAGTCCGGCCCGCGTGAAATCGTCACCCCCTTCCGTCCCATCCCCCTCGAAGTGCCCGAGGGCATGAAGCCAAACGAGTTCTTCAACAGTACGGAAAACCTCGCCGACCTCGTCCACAACAACGGACTCCTGCAAAACCCCGAGGGACTGTTGCTCTACCGCAAGGCGCTCGGCCACAGCAATCTCTTCGACTGCTCGATCATCTACAACACGTCGCAGCGCATCCTCGATCCGCTCGGCCGACCGGTACGCCGCACCCAGGTACCCGACCCGGTGAAGAACATCTGGAACCGCATGAACCAGATCATCATCGAGTACATGCTGGAAAAATATCCTGATCCGGATGCCCACCTGGTGCTGGCAGGCGAAGCCAGCCTGGACGCCACCTGGCCGCTGACCTCACCCGGCGTGCCGTCGATCCGCATGCTGCACAACCACTTCATCGTGTTCGACAAGATCGAACTCGGCAATGCGCCGATCGCCGACCCGAACAACCCGAACCTGACCGACGGCGGCCAGCACTCGCTCTTCCAGGCGCACATGCGCGACGTCTATCGTGCGTTCTTCGACGAACTCGACCTGCAGATCCTGCGGCCGTGCGTCCCCGGTTCGTGCAAGATCGCCCTGACCGGCTATCCGCAGGGCCTGCCGAGTTGGGAAATTCGCGGCGGCGTGGAATCGCTCCGAGAAGTGCAGTTCTGGAAGGAATACGACACGATCCTCAAGGGCTTCATCGACTTCTACCGCACCTTCTTCGGCCAGGTCTCGACGCGCAACTCACCCATGCCGCGCGACATCTACTTCCCCGAACTCGTCGAAGCCCGGCTGCTGTTCGACAACGACTTCCTCAAGGCGGCGAAAATGGTGCGCGACCGCTGCATCAAGGACGCCAAGTACGCCAACGCGATCCGCTGGCAGCCGGCCTTCAAGC
>CAYNCH010000151.1:0-5013 GCA_964395815.1 uncultured Methyloversatilis sp. | reverse complement strand
CACGGTGACTTCGGTGGCGACGCTGCGGGCGAGCGCCGCCAGCGCGGCGGCGGCCTTGCCTTCCTGCAGGAAGCCGACGGCGGCATTGACGATGACGACACCGAGGATCACGCCGGCATCCACCCATTCGCCGAGGAAGGCGGTGATCGTCCCGGCGGCGATCAGCACCAGCACCAGCGGGGCGACCAGTTGGTCGAGCAGGCGCGACCAGGCGCTTCTGCCCGGCTGTTCGGGCGGTCGGTTCGGGCCGTACTGTGCAAGCCGGCGTTGCGCTTCCGCGCTGGTCAGCCCGCTCGCAGGATCGACGCTGTAGTGGTCGAGCGCATCGGCCAGCGGGCGCTCATGCCAGTCGGATTGGGTCATGTCGTCTATGAAAATAGGATGAGAAGCACGGTCTCTCCGCTGTTTGTCATGGTTTATCGAAAGCTATAATTGCCCTGTCATTGTGACCGGGCGCCAGCCCCGGGCTCGCCTGAAGCAGCGCCAGGCAGGGCAGCCCGAAGATACCAAACAAAAAGCAAGCGCAAGGAGATCACCCATGAAGAACAACCAGCCGGTGACCGGACGGGAAGTCGAGCTTTCCGGCCAGGAATACCTGGTCTCCAAAACCGACCTCAAGGGCATCATCACCTATGTCAACGCACCCTTCGTCGAGATTTCCGGCTTTTCGCGCGCGGAGCTGATCGGCAGCAGCCACAACATCGTCCGCCACCCGGACATGCCTCCGCAGGCCTTCGCGGACTTGTGGCGCACGGTCAAAGCGGGCTTGCCGTGGCGCGGCGTCGTCAAGAACCGGACGAAAACCGGCGATCATTACTGGGTCGATGCTTTCGTCGTGCCGATTCGCGAAAACGACCAAACCACCGGCTACATGTCGGTACGCTCGGCACCGACGCGTCAGGCCATCACCACGGCCGAGGCGACGTACAAGGCGCTGCGCGACAGCAAAGCCCACTTCGACAGCCGCCCGCCGTGGTGGAAACGCATTTCGATCCGTGCGCGGCTGGCCGCGATCATGCTGTTCATGGGCGTGATGCTGGTTGCGGGCGCGGCCATCGGCATCCTGGGCATCATGCAATCGAATGCCACGCTCAGCGAAACCTACCGTCAGCAACTCGAACCGATCGAGATGATCGGGCGCATCACCACGCTGATGGCGCAAAACCGCGCCCAGGTCATGCTGGGCATCCAGCATGACCCGGGCAATGCATTCGCCAAAATGCACGATCATCCGCTCTCGTTGCATACCGACACCATCGCCAAAAACCGCGATGAAATCACCGCGCTGCTCAAGGATCTGCAGATGCGCGAATTTCCGGCCGACATCGTCCAGCGCTTTGAAAACTTCAACCAGGCGCGTCAGGAGTTCGTCGATCAAGGGCTGGCGCCCGCGCGCCAGGCTTTGCTCGCTGGCCAGTTCGAGGAAGCCAACCGCATCCTGCTGGTGCGCGTCAATCCGACCTATGTCAAGGCGGGCAAAGTGGCGCGCGAGATCCAGGAAAGCATGAAGGCCAATGCGCGTGCCAGCCATGCGGCGGCCGAGGCGCGCTACCTCCAGACCCGCAACCTCGCCATCGGCGGCACCGCTTTCGGCCTGTTGCTGGTGGTGCTGGCAGCCTGGAGCCTGTCGCGCGCCATCGTCGGTCCGCTGAAGCGCATCACCGGTCATTTCGACCGTATGGCGCAGGGCAACCTCACCGACGAGATCGATATCTCCGGCCGCGACGAGGCAGGCCGCGTGCTGACCCAGCTGGCTGCGATGCAGGTGCATCTCAAAGTGATGCTCGATGAAATCCAGGTCGCGACGCGCACCATCGAACAGCAGGCGACGCGCGTGGACTGGCAGACCGCCCACGTCTTCGACCAGTCCGCACAGCAGCGTGACCGCTCGGCGAGTATCGCTGCCGCCACCGAGGAGTTCAGCCAGTCGGTCCGCGAGGTTGCCGATTCCGCCAACCAGGCGGCCGCCGCCGCCGTGAATGCGCAAGCCCAGGTGGCGACGGCACAGGACAACATGACCGAGAGCACCACGGCGACCGGGCGCGTGGTCGAGGCCGTGCAAGCGTCGAGCCGCACCATTGCCGAACTCGACCAGGCCATCGCCAAGATCGGTGACATCAGCCAGACCATCAAGGAAATTGCCGACCAGACCAACCTGCTGGCCCTGAACGCCGCCATCGAGGCAGCCCGCGCCGGCGAGGCGGGGCGCGGCTTCGCGGTGGTGGCCGACGAGGTGCGCAAGCTGGCCGAACGGACCACCGGGTCGACGGCCGACATCACCGCCACCGTGGCCGAGATCCGTCAGGTCACCGATGCCGCCGTCGAGTCGATGGATCATGCCGTCGTCGAGGTCGAGCAGGGCATCGGCAAGATCCGCGAAAGCACTGCCGGCCTCTCGCTGATCACGCAAACCAGTCATGAAGTGACCGACATGGCCCGTCACATCGCCGACGCCGCCAACGAGCAGGCGGTTGCTTCCGAGCAGGTGGCGAGCAACATGGAGCATATCGCCCGGCTGATCGACGGCAACCTTGAAGCCGCCGGGGAAGCAAAAGCCGCGGCCGATACCTTGCGCGGGGCGGCGGGGGAACTGCACAATGTCGTCGGCCAGTTCAAGGTGATGCGCTAAAGCCGGGGCCGCGGGGCGGCCCGTCAGTCGCTCGACGCCTCGGTGGCCTTTTTTTCGTGTTCGAACACGAAGCGCGGCCGGCTCATCTCGTAGAGCACCATCGCCGCCGTCACGAAGAAGAACGTGGTGGCGCCGAGGCTGCCGGTGATGATCGGCGGGCCGCCGGTCTGCCAGTACCAGAGGGTCGCACCGAGGGTAAAGAAACCGCATAGCAGGCTGCCGGCAGCCAGGACGAGGGCGATTTTCTTGCCGATGTTGCGGGGGGCGTATTCTGAAGTCATGAGTTCTCCGGGCGGGAAGCGTTTTGTTGGCGAATCAGTTCGGTAAGGCGCTCGACGGTGTAATCCACCGCGTTGCGGATCGGGTAGAGCACGGTCGGCGCGCCGGCCTGCTTGAGCGTCATGCCGTCGGCGTCCTCGCGCGCGACGATGGCGACCTCGCCGCGATAGCCGCGTTCCTTGAGCGCATGCAGGAAGGCGCGGTTCGAGACCACGTCGGGTAGCGTGCTGATCACCCAGGCGGCGCCGTCGAGCGGCAGGCCGTCGAGGAAATGCGGGTCCATGCCGTCGCCGTAGCGTACCGCCATCCCCTTGTTGCGCAGGCTGCGCGCCGTTTCGGGATCGAAGTCGACGCCGAGCACCGCGACGCCGGCCTCCTTGAGGCCATGGGCGAGGCGGCCGCCGTAGCGGCCGAGGCCGAAGATGACCACGTCGGGCTGGTCCGGCGCGCGGCGATGGCGTTCCACGACCAGTTCGCGGAACGGCTTGCTGCGTTCGAACATCCCCAGCCACGGCGCCAGCCGCTCGTAGAGCGGATGCGAGTAGATGATCATGTAGGTCGATAGTGCGATGGTGACGATCCCCACCAGCGTGGTCAGGCCCAGCGCCTCGTTGCCGACGTGGCCGAGCGAGATGCCCATCGCCACGAAGACGATCGAGAATTCGGATATCTGCGCGACGGTGAGGCCGGCGAGGAAGCCGGTGCGTTTGCGGTAGCCCATGTAACCCATGATCGCCATGACGATCAAAGGGTTCCCTACCAGGACGAAAAAAGACAGCACGACGGCCGGCATCACCTCGCCGCCGAGCGTCGAGAAGTCGAGCTTGGCGCCGAGGTCGATGAAGAAGAACAGCAGCAGGAAGTCGCGGATGCCGGTGAGCCGCGCGTTGATCGCGTCGCGGTAGGACGTCGAGGCGAGCGAGAAGCCGGCCAGGAAGGCGCCCGCCTCCTTCGAGAAGCCGGCCCATTCGCCGAGCGCGGCCAGCCCGGTGCCCCAGGCGATGGCGAAGATCAGCAGCAGTTCCTGCGAATTCGCCATCGCGCGCACCACGCGCGGCAGCACGTGGCGCATCACCAGCCAGAGCAGCCCGCCGGCGACGGCGACGCGCCAGACGAGCGAGGCGATGACCGGTCCGATCTGCGTCATTTGCACGACCTCGGCGCCGGTCTCGCCGCCGGTGCCGCCGGTACCCCGCAGGGCGCTCATCGCCATCATCGCCAGCACTACCGCGAGGTCCTGCACGATCAGGAAGCCGACGGCGATGCGGCCGTGCAGCGCATCGAGCTCGCGCTTGTCCGACAGCAGCTTGACGATGATGATGGTGCTGGAGAAGGTCAGCGCCACGGCGACGTAAAGCGCCTCCAGCCAGCCCTTGCCCATCAGCAGGATCAGCAGGAAGCCGAAGACGATGGTGAAGGCGAGCTGGCCGAGGCCGGTGGCGAGCGCCACCGGGCCGATGTGGCGCACGTGCTGCAAGTCGAGCTTGAGGCCGACGACGAACAGCAGCACGGCCACGCCCACCTGGGCGAGCAGGTCGATCTGGTCGTGCGCCGTGACCAGGCCGAGCATGGCCGGGCTGGCGAGGATGCCGACCACGATGTAGGCGATCAGCACCGGCTGGCGCAGACGCACGGCTATCGCGCCGGCGCTGGCCGAGATCAGCAGCAGCAGGGCGAATTCGCTGAAGGCGTCGTGCATTGGGCTCTCCGTTCCGGCCCCCATGGTAGCAGGCGGGATACGCCCGCCGTCCCGCCGGCGCCGACTTTCAGTGGCGTCCGGCGAGCTTGAGGCCCACCGAGCCGACGCGCTTGCCCGCCAGCGCGCGCACCGTCAGCTCGACATGGCCGAAGTCGACGCGGTCGCCCACCACCGGACGACGGCCGAGGCGTCTTTCCAGCAGTTCGCCGGTGGCGAGGGTGGTTTCGTCCGCGGCGAGCGCCACGCCGTAGGTGGCGGCGAAGGCGGCCGCCGGCGCGCCGGCGTCGAGCACGAAATCGCCGAAGAAGTTGCGCAGCGCGAGGCGCCCGGCCTGCTCCTGGCGACCGAACAGCGGCGTGATCTGCTCCACCTGGTCCGGCGAGGTGAGCAGCCAGACCTCGTCGTC
>CAYNCH010000150.1:0-5014 GCA_964395815.1 uncultured Methyloversatilis sp. | reverse complement strand
CAATCACGATGATCATCCAGTTCCGCACCGCTTCGGCCGATGCCAGCAGGCCGGGATCAAGCTTGCCGGCCTGCTCGGCCAGGCGCAGGTACATCAGGAAGGAAAAGCCGTTGGCGACGACAGTGACGCCGGCGAGAATCGCCAGGACCATCAGCAAGCGTTGGCGCAGAGACATATGGGGTTCCTATTCAGTCAGTACGGTAGCCGATGCGGAAACCGCCCCAATGGCGGCCCTTGACATAAATCGGCGAAGAGATGTCGTGCATGATCTCGCCGGTATCGCGACGATACGTCTGCAGCAGGAAAGGCGCTTCGTGCTCACCGCAGCGCTTGCCGACCGGGTCGGCAAAAATCCGCTTGGTGCGGTTGCCGGCCATGTCGCGCGTCTCGTCGCCGGTCAGCGGCTGGCTGTAGCGCTTGTTGTGCGTCGGGACATAGCCCTTCGTGTCGCAGGCGATGGCATAGGTCACTTCCTTGTAGCGATCGAGCAACGGCTCCTGCACGGGCGGTAACAGTCGATCGGCCAGGCTGTCGTAACGGGTATTGAATTTCTGCGGCTTGGTATTGGGCAGCGGCACGTAATTGGTGTCGAAGGCATCGTCGAGCTTGAGTTCGCCACGATCGATCGCCGCCTCGATCAGCCGCCCGATTTCGGCCGCCGCGGCCGTCACGATGCCCGGCATGCGAGCGTGCATGGCCAGCGCTTCCTCGCCGCGGTGACCCAGCTTGAAGATGTGGCCGACCTCTTCCAGGTTCGTCGCCAGATAGTCGAGTTGACGTGCCTGTTCGAGCGTCAGGTTGGCACCTTCGTTGTTGCGATCGGCCAGGGCCATGATGTTGGTGACCAGTTCGGCGACGTCGCTGGTACGCGCCGCCTGTGCCTGGGCGGCACGGGCGATCAGATCGACCTTGACGGTCGTCTCTTCCGCCCCCTGGTGGATGAGTTCAAGCGCCTCGGCCGCCTGGCGGGCCAGTTGGGCCCCGCTACGCGCCTGCTGCGAACCGGCGCGGATCGTCTCGATGGCATTCTGGGTTTCGCTTTGAATTGCCGTGATCATCGCGGTGATTTCACCGGTGGCGGCGCTGGTCCGTTCAGCCAGCTTGCGCACCTCGTCGGCCACAACGGCGAAGCCGCGACCCTGCTCGCCGGCGCGCGCTGCCTCGATCGCCGCATTGAGCGCCAGCAGGTTGGTCTGGTCGGCGATCTCGTGAATCGTCCGGGCAATGCCGGAGATGGCTTCGGAACGCTCGCCAAGGGTGGCGACCACCTGCGCGGATTGTTCCACCGAGCGGGCGATCCGCTCGATTTCGGCAGATGCCTCTTCGACGATCTGCACACCGCGGGCCGAATGGTCCTTCGCCTGCAGGGCGATCTGCGCGGTCGTCTCGGCATTGCCGGCCACTTCGCTCATGCCCCCGGCCATTTCGGCGACGGCCTCGGCGGCGGCCTCGGCAGCGTTGTTCTGCTCTTGAGAGCCGCGAGCGGTATTTTCCGCTTCGCGGATCAGCTTCTCGGCCATGCCGGCGACCTGCTCCGAGTTGAAGACGATGCGCGTGGTGATGCTGTGGAACGTCGTCAGCAGATCATTGTAGGCGGTCGCCACCGGGCCGACCGCGCCGCCCGCAGGCACCTTGACCAGGCGGGTCAGGTCGCCATCGCTGCGGGTGGCGCTGATCGACTCGCGCATGGACTCCAGCGGGCGGCCCAGATGCGCGTTGGCGATCAGACTGGGCACGATCGCGACCAACGCACCGAGCACCAGGTAAAAGATCACCACTTCGGGCGTCGCGCTGACGCCCGCCACATAGACTCCTGCGATACCCGCTGCGGCAACGGCCAGACCGGCCATGCCGTGAATCAAGCGCGCCTGCATCGATACGTTCGACATCTCTCCTCCTCGGGTTTTGCTGTTCTCATGCGCCGTCCTGCCGGCGCCGACTTTCCCGTTATTTTTTGTGCGGCGCGATCATCGTTCCCCCTCCGCCGCCATGCGCTGCCGTGCTGCGGAGATTTATTGCAGGGCGAACAGCTTGCCGAAGTTCGCAATGTCGATGACCTGCTTGACCGAACCGCGGGCATTCGCCAGCACCACGTCCTTGCCGGCACCCTTCGCCTTGTCGCGCAGCATCAGCAGCATGCCCAGCGCCGAACTGTCGAGATAATCCACGCTCCCCAGATCCACTTGAATGCCGCCAGCCGACTCCTTCACGGCCTGATCGACGGCTTCCCGAAACTCACGATGCGCATTGAAGTCGAAACGCCCCTGCAGGGCGATCACCACCTTGCCATCCTTGATACTCACACTGGTCTGCATATATCTCCCTTCCCGCCAAAGTTCAATCTATTACCAAGGTTCAGTATAGTCGAGTGACGCCCCAATGGAGCGGGGACATCACGACCGCCTTTTGACTACATTTTTCATTGTCGCAGGCGCGCCAGGATGCGTGCCGGGATATCCGTCAGGGCAGCAACCTCGTCGAGCGCCCCGACGCGTGCCGCTTCACGGGGCATGCCATAGACGACGCAACTCGCCTCATCCTGCCCGATATTCCAGGCGCCAGCCCCGCGCATCGTCAGCAGGCCCTGGGCGCCATCCTTGCCCATGCCGGTGAGGATCACGCCCAGGGCATCCTTGCCGGCGGCTTGCGCCACCGAGTCGAACAGCACGTCGGCTGCCGGCCGATGGCGATTGACCGGTTCGGACTGCGAGAGCTCCGTCACCCAGCCGCCACCGCTGCGCCTGACCAGCAGGTGCGAGTGGCCGGGAGCCAGATAGGCATGTCCGGGCTGGATGCGTTCGCCGCCCTGCGCCTCGATCACCGTCAGCGCGCACAGGCTGTCGAGCCGTTTGGCAAACGAGGCGGTAAAGGTTTCCGGCATGTGCTGCACCATGACGATGCCGGGCATGGCTGCCGGCAGGCGGGTCAACACTTCCTTGATCGCTTCGGTACCCCCCGTCGATGCGCCGATCGCGATTAGCTTGCCGGCCTGCGCCCGATCCGACGCCGCCGGCAGGGAAGCTGTCGCGCGCGGCGCGGCGGCGGGCTTGCGGCGCAGATGGGCACCATGGGCAGCACGCAGTTTGTCGCGGATTTCCTCGGCATAGTCCTGCAGCAGGCTGGCGTTCTCGGCGCGTGGCTTGGGGACGAAATCGAACGCCCCGTATTCCAGGGCCCGCAGGGTGACTTCCGAACCGCGTTCGGTGAGCGAGGAGACCATCACCACCGGCATCGGGCGCAGGCTCATGAGGCGGCGCAGTACTTCCAGCCCGTCCATGCGCGGCATTTCGACGTCGAGCGTCAGGACGTCCGGATTGAGCGACTTGATCATTTCGCGCGCGGCGATCGGGTCGGGTGCGGTGCCGACCACTTCGAGGTCGGGCGCCGCATTGATGATGTCCGCGAGCAGCGCGCGCATCAGCGCTGAATCATCGACGATGAGTACCTTGATGGCCAATTGATCGATCCTCGATTGCGGCAGGTCAGAACAGCTCGATATCGCCCGAGACGGGCGCTTCGGTCAGGCGGGCCGCGTATTCCTTCTCGCGCCGGATGAGCGTGTCATTATGCAGGCGGACCAGCTTGCGCACCAGCACCCGGCCGTTCTGCGGGAAAAAATAGACCTTGCGCGGATGAACGTCGAGCAAATCCTCGGCGGCCACCGCGATGCCTTCGGTCTTGAGAAACTCCTTGACGAACTTGGCGTTGCGCTCGCCGACCATCGAACTGGTGAGCTTCTCCATGACCCGCCCGCCACCGAAAACCTTCGCCTCGAGATTCGGACGCCGCGCTCCGAGCTTGAGCAGATGGTTGATGAGGATTTCCATCGCATACGTGCCGTAGCGCGCAGAGGAGGACAGGGCACCGGCATCGCCCGAATCCGCCAGCATGAAATGATTCATGCCGCCGATGCCCTTTTCGCGGTCGCGGATGCAGGCCGATACGCAGGAACCGAGCACGGTCACCATCAGCACGTTGGTGGACGTCACGAAATACTCGCCCGGCAGTACTTTCACGGCCTCGGACTCGAACTTGCGGTCGAAATAGCGATTGCCGGCCAGATGCTCGACGAAGCCCAGTTCGGTGGTGCTCATGCCGCCCCCCGGGATGAATGAGCGGGTCGGTCGGCGCGCTCGTAAACGGTCCGGCCGAGGGAACGGAACAGGTCCGCGGCATGCAGGAAGCTTTCCGAATGTCCTGCATAGAGCTTGCCGTCGGGATGGAGCAGCGGGACGAATTTCTTGAGAATCTGGTACTGCGTCGGCTTGTCGAAATAGATCATCACGTTGCGGCAGAACACCACGTCGAGCGGGCCCTTGACCGTCGGCCAGCTGGCCTCGAGCAGATTGACGCGGCTGTAGGTGATGAGCTTCTGCAACTCCGGTCGAATGCGCACAAAGCCGGCCTGCGCGCCCGCGCCCTTGAGAAAGAACTTGCGCAGGCGCTCGGGGTGCAGACGCTCGACGCGTTCGATCGGATAGATCCCGCGCTCGGCTGTTTTCAGCACATTGGTATCGATGTCGCTGGACAGGATCTGCACCGGCGGCGTCAGGCTCTCGAAGGCCTCGCAGGCGGTGATGGCGAGGGTGTAGGGCTCCTCGCCGGTGGAAGCGGCCGAGCACCAGATCTTGATCGGCCGGTGCGTCAGTCCGATCAGCTGCTTGTTGAGCAGGTCGAAATGATGACTTTCCCTGAAGAACGACGTCAGGTTCGTCGTCAGGGAGTTGACGAAAGTTTCCCACTCGTTCTCGTGGGTGCCCTCTTCCAGGTAGGACAGGTACTCGTTGAAGCTTTCCATCTTCAAGGCGCGCAGGCGGCGGGCCAGACGCGAGTAGACCATGTCCTGCTTGATCGGCGCGAGCGAGATGCCGGCGTGCTTGTAGATGAGCTGGCGCACCCGCTCGAAATCCGCTGCGGTGAAATGAAACTCCCGCTTGGGCAACAGTTTTTCGTCAGCGTTCAAAACTCTTCCCACTCCTCGTCATCGTCGGCCAGGTGCGGGGGCGGCAGTTTG
>CAYNCH010000149.1:0-5025 GCA_964395815.1 uncultured Methyloversatilis sp. | reverse complement strand
GACGTCGCGCGCCGGCAATCCGGCAGCACGGGCGAGGCCGACGTAGAGGGCGTTGAGGTCGGCACACTTGCCCGAGAGGTTGCCCGATTCCAGCATGCCGCGAATGTCGCCGGTGCCGCAGCCCTTGGTCTTCGGGTTGCGCTGGGTGTTGTCGACGATCCATTCGTAAATGGCGCGGGCCTTGTCGAGGTCGCTCTTGGCGCCTTTCGTGATGTCCAGCGCGGTCTTCTTCACGATGCCATCGGTGGGCAGCAGCTCGGTGGCCTGGGTGTAAAGGCGGCGCGTGACCTTGTCGAGCGGGGCGACCTTGCCGGGCTGCGTCAGGTCGATGGCGCGGTCGCGCGTGGCGAAGCGGCTGACGACTTCGAGCACCGGCGCCGGCTCGGCGGCATCCCATTCGGCGAACAGCAGGCGCGCGCCGTAGGCGGCGTCGCGCCATTCCCGCACGCTGGCGGCATTGCCCTGCCAGAGGTTGCCCATCGGTTTGAACCAGGCGGCCTCCTCGACGGAAGGCAGCGGTATCCAGGCGCGGGGGGCACCTGCGGTGGCGGGCAGTTCGAGCCGCGTGGTGACTTCGAAGACACGCCAGCCATGGGCCGGATTCGGCTGGAAGGGCGAGGCGGCCGCGGTATCGGCCGCGGCGGCGAAACGCGGCGCGGCCAGTGCGGCGGCGGAAAGGGTAGCGGTCTTGATGAAGGTACGACGATCCATTGGGGACTCCTGATTCAGTTGAAAAGTTTTTCGAGTTGACGGTCGAGGGCCGGGGCGTCCCAGTCGATGGCACCCGCGCCGCGCAGGACGATGCGGTGGCGGCGGTCGAGCACGACAGTGGTCGGCAGCATGCGGGCGCCCCAGGCGCGCGACAACACCTGCTCGCGGTCGTGCAACACCGCCAGGGTCTGGTTCGCCGGCAGCACTTCCCAGAGGAAGTCCTCGACGCGCTGCGCGTTGTCGGCGACGGCGACGGTTTCCACTGCCAGCCCGCGCGGCTGCCAGCGCGCGGCCAGGCGCCCCAGCGCGGGCATCTCATCGCGACAGGGTTCGCACCAGGTGGCCCAGAAGTTCACCAGCACGGGCTTGCCCTTGTGTCGCGTCAGCACCTGCGCCAGGCGCGGGTCGTCCGCGACGGGCAGCGCCTGTGCTCTGACCTTTTGCAGCTGTGCCATGCCGGCTTCGCCGGCCCATGCAGGTGCCGGCGGCAGGAAAGCGAGCAGCGGCGGGGCTGTCGCCAATACGAAAAATCTTCGCAGCTTCATTGCATCTCCCGATTGTCAAAACCGTCGCGGAGCGGAAGCCGCCGCGACTTACGATGCCTCCCCGGACAAGCGGGAGGCGGCCTTACGCACCCGGTCGGCTCAGGGCCGAAAGCTGGGTGACGAATTCGGATTCTTCGTGCGTTGCCAGGCAGCGCAGGTCGAGCGTCAGCGCACCGTCCTCGATGCGCCCGATGACCGGGCGCGACAATCCGCGCAGGGCCTTTTCGAGGCGGCCCAGTACGCCCCCCTTTTTTCCCTGCGGGCGGATCGCGAAGCCGGCCGAGGGCAGGCGGTCGACGGGCAGCGAGCCGGAGCCGATCTGCGACCTGAGCGGCGCTATTTCGACCGTGACCGGCAGCGCCGCGAGCGCGTGTTGCAAAGTCGGCAGCAGCCGGACGACGGCGGCGCGGATGTCGGCTTCCGGCCGCGTGAGCTGGCGCAAGGCGGTGAGGCGCTCGGCGAGGCGGTCGGGATCGCGGTAGAGGCGCAGCACGGCTTCGAGTGCGGCGAGGGTGAGCTTGCCAACCCGCAGGGCACGCTTGAGCGGATTCTTCTTGAGCTTCGCGATCAGTTCCTTCTTGCCGACCAGCAGGCCAGCCTGCGGGCCGCCGAGCAGCTTGTCGCCGGAGAAGGTGACGAGGTCGGCGCCATGCCCGATGTTTTCGCGTGGTGTCGGCTCGTGCGGCAATCCCCAGTGGTCGAGATCGGCGAGGGTGCCGGAGCCGAGGTCGACGACGCAGGGCAAGCCGTGTGCGTGTGCGAGCGCCGCCAGTTCGTTTTCCGGCACGGCGGCGGTGAAGCCCTCGATCGCGTAGTTGCTGGCGTGGATCTTCATCAGCAGCGCCGTGCGCGGGGTGATGGCTGCGGCGAAATCCTTGAGATGGGTGCGGTTGGTGGTGCCGACCTCGACGAGCTTCGCGCCGGCGCGCTTCATGATGTCGGGCACGCGGAAGGCGCCGCCGATCTCGATCAGTTCGCCGCGCGAGACGATGACTTCCTTCTTCTGCGCCAGCGTGTTGAGCAGCAGGAAAACGGCGGCGGCGTTGTTGTTGACGACGGTGGCGGCCTCGGCGCCGGTGAGTTCGCACAGCAGTTCGTTCACGATGTCGTCGCGGTCGCCGCGCCCGCCGGAGTCGATGTCGTATTCGAGTGCGCAGGGACTACGCGCAGCGGTGACCAGCGCTTCGACGGCTTCCTCGGGCAGCGGTGCGCGGCCGAGGTTGGTGTGCAGTACCGTGCCGGTGAGATTGAACACCGGGCGCAGTTTCGGCTGGGACAGCGCCATCACGCCAGCGCCGACTTTTGTGATGAGGTCTGTTTCCTCGGGCAGGGGAGCACCGGAGCGCATCGCAGCACGCGCGGCGGCGAGTGTTTCGCGCACCACGCGCGTGACGGGCGCGCGGCCGTGCTGCTCGATCAGCGACTGGATCGCCGCGTCGCCCAGCAGGCGATCGACGGCAGGGAGTTGCGCGAGAGGATTCATGGTTTCACCCGACCGGGCAGAAACGAAAACGTTCCGATTCTAATCGCCGCTGATGCGAAATACCCGCCACTCCGTCTTCAGGTAATGCTTTTCGGCCACGTAGCGCTGCAGGAGCAGGGCGTCGGCGGCATCCTTGAGCTTACCGGTGTGGCGCGCCACCTCCTTGCCGCTGCTGTCGAGAAACACCAGCACGGGCCGAAACTTGCGCGGGTTGTGGCGCTTGACCATGCCATGGCCGGGATCGCCGTCATCCAGTTCAAGTTCGGCGAAGTCGGCATGGGCGCCGATGAAGGATCGCTGGTATTTCGCGGAAACTTCGGGGCTGCTGAGCACACGCACGGTGTAGCGGCAGGCCGGTCAGTTCAGATGGTCGCCAAAGTAGAGGACGACGTGGCGTTCCGGCGTCGCCTTGATCCGGGCCAGCGCGGCCTGGTCGTCCGCGGCCAGCGTGACGATCCCGGCGAGCCCCTCGGCATGAGCCGAAGCGCTCAGCAGCAAGGCCGCGAGCAGTAAGAGAAACGTTCGCATGGGCAAGTGCCTCCAGAAAAAAACGAAGCCCCACCCATGGGGGGCGGGGCTTAGGGTGGACGGGTTACGCGCCGCGTTTATTCCATCGACGGATTCCACACCTTCCAGACGTTGCCGACCAGATCGGGGCCCGGCTTAAGCGTTTCCTTGCCGGGTTCCCACCCGGCGGGCGTGGCTTCCTTGCCGCCGGACGCGCGCACCAACTGGAAGGCCTGCACCTGGCGCACCGTCTCGGCCATCTTGCGGCCGACGGGCGGGGTGAGGACTTCCATGGCCTGGATCACACCATCGGGATCGATGAGGAAACGGCCCCGCATCTCGATGCCCTGGTTCTCGTCCCAGACGCCATAGGCGCGGCCGATGCTGCCGGCCTGGTCCGAGAGCATGTGGAACTTCACGCCACCATCGACCATCTTGGTCAGTTCGTGGTCATTCCACATCTTGTGGACGAAGTGGCTATCCACGCTGACCGAAAAGACCTCCACGCCGAGTTTTTGAAGCGCGTCATACTGTGCCGCGACCGCGGACACTTCTGTCGCTCAGACAAACGTGAAATCGCCGGGGTAGAAGCAGAGCACCACCCACTTGCCGAGATAATCGGACAGCTTGACGCTGGTGAAGCCGCCGCGGTAGTACGCGGGAGCCGTGAAATCGGGCGCTTTTTGCCCGACGCGTGCGGTCATCTTGGGTACCTCCTTCTTGCTGGTGGCTTCGGCCTGAACCGGCTCGTCGGGAGCCGCCTCGGGAACCGAGCCGGATACACGTGTGCACGATGCACCTTGCTCTTCAGACATATTGCCTCCTGTGATACGGATGCGTTGAACTACGCGATTAGGCCTTGGGCCTGCCTCGATAGTACTCCCGAATCATCCACAAGGATTCACCAGAGCGTCTCGCGCTCCGGGCTGGCCGAAACCTGATGGATGCTGAGGTCGGCGCCATTGAATTCCTCTTCGGCGTCGAGCCGGATGCCGACGGTCTGCTTGAGCGTGCCATAGATGAGCAGGCCGCCGCCCAGCGCGATGGCTATGCCGAGGAGGGTGCCCGCCAACTGACTCATGAAGGCGACGCCGCCCATCCCGCCCAAGGCCTGGCTGCCGAAAATCCCGGCGGCGATGCCGCCCCACGCACCGCACAATCCGTGTAGCGGCCAGACGCCCAGCACGTCGTCGATCTTCAGGCGATTCTGGGTAAAGGTGAACATCACCACGAACAGGCCGCCGGCGATGCCGCCGGTGACCAGTGCGCCGAGCGGGTGCATCAGGTCGGAACCGGCGCAGACGGCCACCAGTCCGGCCAGCGGGCCGTTGTGCACGAAGCCCGGGTCGTTCCGGCCCATGACGAGGGCGACCAGTGTGCCGCCGACCATCGCCATCAGCGAGTTCATCGCCACGAGGCCGGAGACTTTTTCGAGCGCCTGTGCGCTCATGACATTGAAACCGAACCAGCCGACGATCAGGATCCACGCACCGAGGGCGAGAAAGGGAATCGACGAGGGCGGATGACCGCCGGCGATCCCGCCATCCTTGTGATAACGGCCGCGTCGGGCACCGAGCAGCAGCACGGCGGCCAGGCCGATCCAGCCGCCGACCGCATGTACCACGACGGAGCCGGCGAAGTCATGGAACTCGGCGCCGAAGGTGGCGGCCAGCCAGGCCTGGATGCCGTAGGCCTGGTTCCAGGCGATGCCTTCGAAGAAGGGGTACACGAAACCGACCAGCAGGAAGGTCGCCGCCAGCTGCGGATTGAATTTGGCGC